>JAHHTI010000006.1 GCA_020024735.1 Mycoplasmataceae bacterium
ATGCAGATGAAAAAAGTAAATTAACTGTTACTAATTTCCATAGTAATCTTGAAGGCAACGTAGGAACTATTACATTTAATGTAACTAATAATGGACATATTAGTTCTCAAATTACTGTAAAGTGAACAAATGTAACTCTTCCTACTCCTACAATAACTTTAATTGATAGAGTTAATACAGCAATAAATGATAATATTATTGCACCACAAAATAATGATATTAATGACATTGACTTTAATGCAATTAACGAAAATACTGTCCTAAGTAAAATAAAAATTCCTAATATTAGTGTAGAAGAAAAAGGACAATTGAGTGTTACTAATTTCCATAGTAATCTTGAAGGTAAAGTCGGAACAATTACATTTAATGTAACTAATAGTGGACAAACAAGTCATTTAATAACTGTCAAATGAACAAATGTAACTTCTTCTACTCCTACAGATAATCCAGGCCAAGAACTTATTGATAAAGTTAATACTTTAACCATTACTCCAAAAAGTACATTACATAATGATGAAGCCTTTAATAGAATTACAAGAGAAAATCTAATGGATTATTTATCTTTCTCGCCTGCTCTAACTAGTGATGAATTATCACATTTAGAAATCGTTGATTTTAATGCTACTAAACCAAGTATTAGTTTTAAATTCCAATATAAAGACACAACATTAAAAAGTAATGCCTTTAATGTAACTTTTGAAATGGGTTCAGTTACCATAGACTTTAATAATGCAACAATTTTGAATGATGTATATGCAAAACTAGAAGAAATTGCAAAATTTGTAACTGGTTCACCAATCAATAATAGTGAGTTGTTAACAAATCCTATTACTGGTCAAATCAATGAAATTCTACAAAAGGTTAATCCAGAACTATCTGTAGCTGCTTATAATGACTGAGGTGATTCATTAACAGGTCCTATGCAATGAGTAGGAAGTCATCAAGGAATAAAACTAGCTATTAAATTGAATTGACCAAATGGGGTAAAAGACTTTAGTATCACTGCTACTGATACTCAATTTGAAGTAAAAGAATGAAATAATAATAAATTCCTTGTACCAAAAGGATACTTAGAAAGTGGCATTGGTCATGATGGTCCTGTATTACAAGATAAAGATTTAAATGCAATTTATGAAAAATTATCAGCTTTAGCTGCAACTATTACTACACATTTTGATAATCAAACTTTAATGGATAATTCTACTACTAGTGAAATTAATGAAATTTTAAATACAATATGGCCAAATCTTTCTGTTAAAGCTTATCAAGATGTAGATAATGATCTTCCAGCAGGAAATCCTAAATTTGATGTACATTTAGTAGATGGATATAGGGGAATTAAACTAGGTATTGAATTAAATGTTCCTGATACTGCTACTCAAGGAGTAATGATAGTTAATTCAAGCAATGATAAATTCACTCTTAAGAAAGATGGAGATAAAACTACTTTAGTTCCTAAAAATTACTTAAAATCTGGTATTGAATTTGTATATTTAACCATTGATAATTCACATGCTGAAACTTTAAAGAGTATTTATAGTGAACTAACAAATCTTGCTATGAGTATGACTGTTTCTTTTGATAATACAGCCTTAATGAGTAATGAAATCACTAACAAAATTAATGAACTATTAAAAACTATTAATCCTGGTTTAAGTGTTAAAAATTACTGAGATACAACAGGTTCTTTAAGTGATGATGGTAAATTAAAGACAATTAATAATCATAAAGCAACTAAATTTGCTATTGGTTTAAATTTACCTTCTGGATATAATGGAGTAAAAATTACTGCGTCTGATAGTCAATTAGTAGTTTTAGGAAATGTAGATACTTGATATTTAGCATCTAAAGAATACATACCAACAGGAATTCCACATAGTGATTATGCAGTCAAAGATGAAACAAAAACAGATGCAGAAGGTCATACAACAATAACAGCATCAGGTGTGCTTTATAAATACTATGGACTTGGTGGAGAAGTTAATATCCCTGAACAAGTAGATGGAAAAGAAGTAAAAATCATTGATAGTAATGTATTTAAATCTCAAAATATTACTGCATTAACTTTACCTAATACTTTAAAAGAAATTCGTAATGAATCATTTGTTAGTAATAAATTCACTTCACTAGTACTTCCTTCATCACTTTGAAGAATGCATACAGGTAGTTTCCAAAAAAATCCTCAATTAACATCAGTTACTTTCAATGAAGGACTAGAAATTATAGGTTATGATGCATTTAACTCTTGTGGTCTAAAAGGAGAATTGTATTTACCAAATTCAATTAGAGTTATTGGTGGTAGAGCTTTTAGTGGCAATAATGCTTTAACAAGTGTTTCATTACCAGCAGAATTCCCTAAAAAAGGGTTTGAAGGAACACAACAATTCCCTGATAAAGTTACTATTAATTATAGAGATCCAATTGTAGTAACTCCAACTACACCTAGTGAACCTAGTGAATCATCTAGAAGAAAACGCTAATAGTTACATATTTTTGATAATCATATTCTTTTTCACTTTTAACCGTGTTAAACAAATATCGGTATAATATTGTTATGATTATCTTCGATATTGGACACACTTATATTAAATCTTTTAATTCACAAACTAATCTATATGAAAAAATTAATGTTGATGATACTAGTCTTTTAAAGGAATTTTTATATCACCATCAAAATGAAAAATTCTATATTGGAATTGTAAATTTAACTTTTAAACCTCAACTAGAACTATTATTACAATCATTCAAAATTGATTACCATTTTATTACTCATCAAGATTTTAAGGATAAAGTAAAAGTTTCTCATCAAATTAATTTTGAAGAAGTAGGATTAGACATCCTATCAATTATTTATTATGTTGATGATAATGATTATATTTTTGTAAATAATGGCACAGCATTACTTTATTTTAAATACTCACACCAATTAGATGGGGTAATTATTTCTAATAATATATTATTTAATACAGAACAATTAATGCAAAAAACCAATTTATATAGTGAATATCAAGATATTTTAGATTTCGGATTAAATACTTCTGATGCGATTGCAGCTGGTATTACTTTTTCATTTAAACAAACCTTAAAAACCTTAATTGAAAAATATCAAATTAAAAAGATATATGTGAATGGTATTCAAGAACAATATCTTAAAGGTTTAGAAGATAAACAAATTAAGGTTTATGATAATCCTACATTAAATGGATATATTAAACTTTTAAAAACACTAAATTGCTTATAATTCATTCATTATACTAATGTTTAAAATGTTTTAAATTCCTTAAAAAAGGAAGCTTTTATAAGCAAAAATATTAAATACCTATTTTCATTATATCGGGTAAAAATGGAAAATTCTAGCGCATTTTTTAGGCGCGAAAATAAATATTTTTTTCTAAATTTCTCGCGTTATAAAGAAATTAATAGACAAAATAGGAGACAATTATGGAAATATTGAATAAATTTAATTTTAGTAATTTACCTGTTCCTAATAAAAAAGAAACTCTTATGAAATTTCTTGAATGGGTAGAACCACTAATTTCTAAGAAGGAATTAAATGAAGCCACAATGCTAGTTAATGAATATCTAGATTCTCCATTGAGTGAAAAATTGCATCAATTTCTAGTTGATAAAGCTGGTGATACTAATGATAGTTGATTAGTGGAATGATGAATAAAATATATGTATTTAAGTTCACGAGGGCCAGTTACTCCAGAGTGTAATGCCCCGATGATGTATTATCATCCATCTTTTGAAAAATATAGTATTCCTGAAATTATGAGTATCTTTGCATATACTATTGCTAATGTTTATTGAGAACTAAAACATCAAGATAATTATATGAATGACCAAGAATTCAATCCTAAAAAAGCATTTTCACTTGATCAACTAATTTATTTATTTGCATCCATTAGAGAACCACACCAAGATTTTGATACCTATTATACAAATGAAAATATGAGCACTTTTATGGTTGTCTATAAAAACAATGTTGCATATAAACTAGAAGTGATTAGAAATGATAAAGTGATTAGTATTGATGAAATTTATAGCAATATCTTATCAATTACAGAAGAAATAAAAGAAAAAGAAGTAGGCTTTAATTTTATTTCAGGAGTTACTGATAGAAATGTTGGCGAAACTATTTTGGCAGATTTAACTAAAAATAAAATTAATCAAGCATCCTACCAAGATATTAAAGACGCAATTGTAATACTCTGCTATGATGATTTATTTTCTAAAACAACTAGAGATATTTTTAAAAATCAACTCTCTGCACCTAATTTCAATCGTTTCCACGGCAAAGGTTTATTAATCACATTTGAAAACAAAAAGAATGTAGTTATGTGTGCAGACCATACCAAAGTGGATGGTGGAACTGAAATCTATTTAATGAATCGTATTGCTCAAACATTTGATAGTAATCCTAATTTAATCCCTAGTAATAAACAAACTACTTATCAGGAAATTCCTTTTGAGTTAAATGAATCACAGGAAGATACATTAAACAAGATTTATATGCATTATTTAAAGTGAATTAGTAAATCTGATATGATACCAATTGAATCTCAAACACTAAGTAAAAAAAATATGAAAGCATTGAATCTAGTATCATCAGATGCTATCTTACAATTAATATTTCAAATAGCTCAATATAAAACAAACAAAACATTAAGAAATACTTATGTAGCTGTTGATACTCGAAATTTCTTTAAAGGAAGGACCGAATGTATTCGACCAATATCGTTAGCATCACAAGAATTTGTCATTAAATTTTGTGATAATAAAATTTCTTCAAGAGAAGAAGCAATGAAAATGCTTGGAACTATTCAATCAATTCATTATGAACGTTCTAAGGAATGCCAATCAGGGTTAGGTGTTAATCGTTATTTATTAGGTATTAAATTAGCTTTTAATGAAAACCCACAGTTATTTGGAACTGTAGCACCAAAAATCTTTGACCACATTGCTTGAACTCGTGTCAATGAAAATATTCTTTCAACTTCTTCTATCAATTCACCTTACATTGCTTGATCTTATTATGATCCTGTTCATGCTGAAGGTATCGGACTAGCATATGCAGTTAAAGATGAATATACTAGAATTAATCTTTCATATTGAATGAAAGATGAAAAATATGCAAATGAATTTGCTGAAAATTTTAAATGAGCAATTGAAACATTCTTTAAGTTATTAAAAGAATAATTATCTATTAATTTAGGAGGAAATATGAAAACTCAATTAGCTGAAGACGGCAGTTATATTTTATCGCCATTTCGAAAATGATTTGGTCTATTCCTAATTGCCTTAGGTGGAGGAACTATTTATTTAGTACCTTATTTATTAAACCAATATGCTTCTTTGCTTGAAAGCACGTTAGGAGCTAGCAGAAGTGAAATTAATACCCTAGTAATGGTTTATGGGATTATTTCATTAATCTTTTATATTCCAGGAGGATGAGTAGCAGACCGTTTCTCGACGAAACTCTTGTTTAGTTTCTCGATGATAGGAACGGGTGTATTGTCTATATGATATGCCTTATTTGGAACTAGTGCTATCCCAGCTGGAAACTTTTGACAACTTTATGTTATCCATGGATTATTTGCTTTTACCACTGTTTTAACATTCTGATCAGCCTTTGTAAAAGGGGTTAATCTTATGGGTAAGAAGAGTGAACAAGCTAAATTATATTCTCGTTGTGATGTTATGAGAAATATTATTGGTTGTCTATGTGGATTTATTTCTGTAGGATTTGTATCAATAACATTAACTGGAGCAATATTCCCAGCAAAATCTGATTTAGACGGTAACATTGTGTATGGATCATCATTGTTCTTCACCATTATTTTCTATGCTGCTATTTATATTATTACTGGTGTTTTGTGTTCTTTCCTTTTACCTGGAGAATGAATTCAAAAATCAACTAAAAGAAACATGGATGGTTTATTTGAATTTACTCCAATGGGAAGTGAAAACATTATTATTTGTAAAGATAAAGAAGAATTAAAAATTGCAAAAGCAACATCTGCTAAACACTTTTGAAAACAAGTAGGTATTGATTTAGTTCAATCTTTAAAAAATCCAAATATGTGATTAATTTCTCTATTAATCTTCTTTACTATGAATTGTTATACTGCTATCAATGGATATGGTTCAACTTTTATGCAAGGTTATGGAATTACTGGTCAAGTTAACCAATTCTTATCTTACTTATACAATTATGGGACACCTATTTTAGGAGCATTGTTATTTGGATGAATTGCTTCTAAAAGAACTAAAAACTCTTCGCAAGCCATCATTTGAACTAATATCCCTTTAGTCTTATTAATTATAGCAATGTTAATTATGGTAGGAGTTGCTCCAACTAAAGCACAAGGAAACAACAACAGTATGGCAGTCGCTGTAATTGGAGTAATTATTTTATGTGCTTCAATGATTTTTATAGGAGGTAGTAGAGGAATTTATTGATCAACTATGACTGAAACTAAAATTCCTTTATCAATTGTAGGAATTTCCTCAGGTTTAATTTCAATTATTGGTTTTTCAAAAGATGTTTGAGCATACCAAGCAATTGATCAAATTATGCAACCTTTTAATGATGTACCTATTCATACTGGAAAGTTTGACGCTTCTGGAAATGAAATTATTAAATTTGCTTTTGATAACCAAGCTTTTGTTTGATTATATGTATTTGGATTAGTAAATGCAATATGTGCTTTAATAATGTCATATATTATTTTCCAAAAAGTTAATAAAGGAAAAGTGTTCACTAAAGACCAATCTTTCTTAGATGCATTAAAAATCTTCCCTTCAAAAGAAGAAAAAGTTTATAGCTATATCAAAGGACAATAATATGAAAATCCTTGTAATAAATGCAGGAAGCTCTTCAATAAAATTCCAAATTTTTGAAGCTGATTCCTTAAAAATGATTGCTCGTGGAATATGCGAAGAAATTAAAAGTGATGGTAACTTTAAAATTACTTATAAAAATGAGAAAGATGAAATTAAGGTCAAATTTCCAAGTTTTTCTGTAGCATTAGAGTTTTTGCTAAATTACTTAATTGAAAAACATATCATTGAGAATAAAAATGAAATTGTAGGAATTGGAAATAGAATAGTTCATGGTGGAAATAAAGTTGTTGAATCTAAGTTAATTGATGAACAAGTTTTAAAAGACATAGAAAGTTTTATTCCTATAGATGAAATTCATTTAGTTTCTGAATTAGAAGTTATCAATGAATTAATTAAAATTTTTGATCATTCTCAACATTATGTGGTTTTAGATACTGCATTCCATAATACTATCCCTTATGTTAATTACATGTATGGGATTAAAAAAGAATGATTGGATAAATATTATGTAAGAAAATATGGCTTTCATGGTATTTCTTATCAATATCTAACAAACAAAATGGAAGAAATATTACATAAAGAAAAACTAAATTTAATTATTTGTCATCTAGGAAGTGGTTCTTCAATGTGTGCTATTAAAGAATCTAAGTCATTTAATACTAGTATGGGTTTTAATCCACAAGAAGGATTAATTATGGGAACAAGAACAGGTGATATTAATATCTATATCGCTTCATATATGGCTAAACAATTAAATATATCTTTAGATTAGGTATTAAGTATTATGATGAAAGAATCTGGATTAAAAGGATTAACTGGTTACTCTGATTTAAGAGAAATAGAATTAAGAATTAATGAAACAAACATTAAAGAAGGATTTGATGTATTTATTAAACGAATTGTTAATTATTTAGTGACTTATATAAATGATTTAGGTGGTAATGTAGATGCAATTGTATTTTCAGGTGGTATTGGAGAAAATTCTCAATTAGTACGTAAAGAAGTTATAAATCAAGTAAAGATTACTAATTTAGATATTAGTGATGAATTAAATCAAAAATTAGATTATGATGAGTATTTAAAGATTTCAACAGAAACATCTTCTATTCCTATATATGTGGTAAAAACAAATGAAGAAGTAATGATTGCTAAGGAAGTTAAGAGATTATTAAAGGAACAAGTTTAAGTTTATTTTTTTGTATTTATTATATTTTTTATAATTATTAATCCTGTGGAAAAGTAGACAATTTTCATTTAAAAGCCCTATTTTAAAAGAAGTTCTTTAAAAATTAAAAGTGGAAAACTTTTTCTTACAATGTTTAATGTTAAAATTTTTCTATTTCTTCGTTAAAGTTATTATTTTCCTGAATGTGCTAATTAAGTTCTTTGATATGAATAGTCTATTTTATATTAAAATAGATATAGCACAACAAGGAGGGTTTAATGAATTTTAATAAAAGTGTTACTAATAAAATTGAAGATAAAATTCTATTAGCATACAAAGCACTTGATGTAAATCAAATAACTAAAATCTTTAAAAACAAAAAAACCCAATTTGTTGTTGATACTTTAAATCAATTAGAAGATGCTAATGCCATTATCTTTGCAATGATTATTTTGCAAAAGGACACTAAAATTAAATTGATTACTTTAATTAATTATGATTTACAAAAAGAAATTTTTGAAACTGCTAATGATAGTCAATTGAAACTATTACTAAAAAATCTATATGCCGATGAAATCATTGGTTTAATTGATGAACATCAAGAATATGAAAAAAGAATCTATTTAGCTTTAGATAAAGATATGAGAAAAGAAATAAGTACTTTGTCTAAATATGATGAAGATGAAATTGGGCGTGTAATGAACCCTGAAACATTATCTGTTATTGATACATGAACAGTTAAGAAAGCAATTAATTATATTAAAGAGGAATATAAAGATATGGAATTAACTTCATATGTTTATGTAGTTGATGAAAATAGAAAATTGTTAGGAATCATTAAAATTCATGATTTGTTCTTTTCAACTAAAATGAATATTAAACTTTCTAGCATGATGGAAACCGATTTTTATCAAATAAAAGCAACAGATGATGTTGAAGAAGTAGTTAATATGTTTGATAAATATGGTATTTCTTCTGCTCCAGTAGTTGATGGTAACAATATTTTATTAGGTTTTGTAAGAAATACAGATATTAGTATTATTGCTCAAGAAGAAGCAACTGAAGATATTTATAAATTATATGGGATTACTGAATTAAAAGAACCATATTTGCATGCTTCTATTTGATCATTAGCTAAATCTAGATTATTCTGATTAACCATTTTACTAATTGCTTCTACTATTACCAGTGTAGTTATCGATTTATTCCAAGGATGAGGAGAAAGTGTCACTGCAGGAATTTCTAGTTTAGTTTTAGTTCCTCTTATTCCAGTATTAACAGGAGCTAGTGGGAATGCTGGTTCTCAATCGGCGGCATCAGTTATTCGGGCATTGTCCATTGGAGAAATAACACCAAAAGAATACTTAAGGACAATTTGGAAGGAATTCCGTGTTGGTTTATTAGTTGGAGGAATATTAGCTGTTATTAATTTTGCTAGATTATTAATTTATGATGCTGCGATGTTGCATGATATAGCAGGAGATGTAAGAAAGACGGCAATAGCTAATGCTGATAAATTATCGGATTTAGAAATTTATACCGGATTAGTGTATATAGCAATAGCCACTTCCTTTACTTTATTTATCACAATTGTATTGTCTAAAACTTTAGGTTCAGTATTACCAATTATTGCAACTAAATTAAAGATGGATCCTACTGTAATGTCTTCTCCAGCATTAGCAACATTATTAGATGTTATTACAACTACATTGTTATTTGGAATTGGAATAGGTATTATTTCTCTTATACCATTCTTTGCGTTGGTTTAGGTTTTATGAATCAAGATATTTTTTTTAAACAATTAGCTGCAGATTTTAAACTAACTAATGAGATGAAAGAACAGTTCATTATTTATAAAAATTTCTTACAACAACAAAATCAAATTCATAACCTTACTAGACTAGATAAAGAAGATATTATTTATGATCAATATTTTTATGAAAGTCTTGTTCCATACAAGGATTTTGACTTTAATAATATTTCTTTATTAGATATTGGTTCAGGGAGTGGAATACCTGGAATTGCTTTAAAGATTTTATTTCCAAAAATGGAATTAACTATTTTAGAATCTAATGCTAAAAAAATTACTTTTATGAAAGAATTGGCAACTAAACTTGGATTTGATAACATTATGTTTTGAAACCAAAGAGCAGAAGAAATTAAAGATAACCAATATGAGACTTTTGATATTGTCACTTCTCGTGCTGTTGCTAGTTTAAAAATCATTTTAGAAATTTCTACTCCATATCTTAAAGTAGGTGGAATGCTGATTGAACCTAAATCTTTAAATTATGAGAAAGAATATCAAGAAGCTGGTAACATTATTCAAGAATTAAATTTATCATTAAAGCAAATTAAACACATTCAAGATAAGAAAGAACATTTTGTATTTTTCTTTAATAAAGATAAAATAACTAATAGAACTTTTCCTAGGAAATGAAAGGATATTATTAAATAATGGCTTCGCAAGTATTTACCTTCTTTTCTTTAAAAGGTGGTGATGGAAAAACCACTTCGTGTGCTAATATTGGTATTTCATTAGGAATTATCAAAAAAGGTATTTTATTAATAGATTTAGATCCAATCGCTAATTTAACTGCTTCTTTTGTCCAAGAATCTACTATTGAATGTGATTCATCTGATTTATTCAAAAAAGATATTGATATTAAGAAAATAGCAATTAGAAAAGTAGCTAATAATGTAGATTTAATTCCTGCTAATCCTTGTAATTTACAATATATGTTTTTAGAAACTAAGGAAGACAAAGATGCACAGTTTGCTAAAAATTTAGAAATTTTAAAACAAAAGTACGATTTTATTCTTATTGATACAGCTGCTACCATTAATGAAGTTAATCAAATTATTTTAAACTACACAACTTCTATTTTATTTCCTATGACTTGTGAACAATTTTCATTAAATACAATTCCAAATATTTTTGCTGTTATTCGTAAAACACAAATCACTAAAAATCCTAATTTAAAAATTGAAGGAGTAATTATTACTAAATTTAATAAAAAAACAACTACTTCTCTTTCTTTAATGACTGAAATTAATAAAATTTTTGATGGTTATGTGTATGATACTAATATTCCAGTTGATTCTTATATTCCTAAATACTATTTAGCAAATAAGAACATTGTACAAGCTGCTCCATGGACACCATCTGCAATTGCTTATACTACATTAACTAAAGAAATTTTAAATAGAAATAAAGTTAAGAATAACAATATGAAAGAAACTTATTAAGAAAAAATTGAATGCAAATTTCCATATACAAAATACAAAAAATTCTTTAGCAGAAGAAATGTTTCAGATGCTCTATATTCATCTATATTGCTAATAATATTAATTTAGATTTTTGAGTATTTACACTGAAAACTAACAATGATTTTAATCTGAGCTAAAGTACTAAATGTTAATACTGTAGCTACTTTTTGTACTTTTTTACTTCTATATTAGATATTATTTTAGTGTGTGAAATACCTTTTTTTAAAATAGGAAAAAACAAGGAATATAAAATAGTTGATTTATAATTTTTTTACTTATGAACACTCAAGTAGTTAATGAACAAAAGAAGTTAGGTAACTCATCATATATTATTAAAGATTCTCTTAAAGCAATTTTTAAGAATTATATTTTTATTTTGTTTTCTTTTGTCAATATGTTTATTCCGTTTTATGCGACTATTATTTCTGCTCTTGTTGCACCACACGCTTCACTAAATGTAACAGTGGTTGGTTTAACTACTTCTTTTATTAGTATTTTTAATCAATTCTTATTTCTTGTAGCGCTGGCTATGATTTTTGTACTACATCGTGATACAATGCTTTATCCTAGTCATCGAAATGTAGATAAGCACACAATTAGTGCCATAATGTTAATATACAGCTCAATTGCTGCTCTTTTATTTGCTGCATCTTCATTGTTATATATACGCTATTCTACATTGTATAAAGGTTTTTACGAGACATTTATATGAGCTTTACAATTTGTTTTCTTATTAGCACCTACTTTTATTATTAATGGTTTTATATTTTTAAACATCATTTACAAATTAGAAATCAGCAAACAAAAATCAATTATTACCTATATTACTTTCTTCTTTCTACATTTAGTATTTCTACCTATCTTCTATATTTGCATTCCTTGAAGTCAAGATACTCAATTAGTAGGTTTAGGATTAGGTTTTCTTGTTTCATCATTATTAACATTACTTTTATTGCTGATTTTTAATTTTCAAAAAAATAGTGGTGAAAAAATACGAATTGATTGAAAAATGTTTAAGTATTTTAATAGTAAGTCTGCAAACTTTATAAGTGGTTTCTTATTAGCAACTATAATGAAAGGCTTTTTAGTAATGATTATTGGAATGAGTTTAAGGTTAGTAGATAAACCTACTTTACCATCCTTAATGGTTGCTAAAATCCTATGATATAATTCTTTATTTTTTTGTGGTTTCTTTGGTGATGGATTATTTTATGCAATTGAATATACTAAAATGAAGATAATTGCTGATAATAAAACTCATGATCTTCATCCACAAGTTTTATTAACATTAGCAGGAATGACATTTATTATTACATTACTTATTTGTGTAGCCTTTAATTTTGGTGCAATGGGTTTAAGTTATACATACACAATTAATGAACAAAATAGTATTGCTGGATTTAAACCAGAAGCAATTCAAGTACAAAATTATTTATATTGTCCTACTAAAAGTGTTATTAGTCCTTTAACTGGTCATCTTACAACTACTTTCGCTTTTGGATATTTAACAATTTACCATTGTTTAATGAATACATTTAAAATCATTTCTATTAAAGAAACAGAAATTAATCAACCATTTAGTATTGTAAATCTAATTGCTAAGTTTTTTATGCTAGTCCTAGTAATGGCTTTTATTTCAGTAACGGGATGTGCTTTTAATAATATCAAGTTTGCTAGTTATTTAGACACTTTTAATGGTCTGGATTCTTTCTCTTTTGCTTTAATGATGATAGCAATAGTGATGTTTATCTTTGGAATATTAGGCTTTATTAAAAGGTTTAAAACAAAAAAATAGGAACTTTTGTTGAACTCATTGCAATTAACATTTTTTTGGGAGTAATTATTGGTGATTCATCGAGTTATAACACGTTTTTAAAAACTTTTGGTAAAATATATCAATAGGAGGATACTATGGCAAAAGACGGTAAAATTCACTTTTGAGGATTGTTAGCATCTTTAGTTTTTGGTGGAATAGTTGGTGTTATTCCTTACTTAGTTACTAAAATGTGTAACTTAAAAAGTTGAGTATGATTCATCCCATTCTTTTTCTTACCACCAGTAATTGGTGCAGTTATTTACGCTTTATCAAACTGTAAATAATTTTTTCAAGTTAGAAAAGAATATAAAAAACTTCCTTCAAAAAAGGAAGTTTTTTTATTGCAAGAAAATGTAATTATGCATGAGGTTGTAAACCAAAAGCACGTGCTAGTACTACTTCTTCTCATGCTTGAGATTCATCGTTATATTTAATAGTAACAGTACCTTTGTTTTGATCAACAGTAACTTCTTTAACACTATTTTTTCATGCATCATTAGAACCTACAAATACTTTATCTAGTAATTCTTTATCATTAGTAAAATTAAATGTAGTCTTGCTAGGATCATTAAATAATTGAGTTCAAGTAGCATTATCTAAAATACTAGTAAATTTGAATGAAGGACTTTCATTAGGAATTAAAACTACAGCTCCTCCACTATTTAAAGATAAAGAAGGAATTTTAAATTCAGTATTCTTATCAACACTTGATCCATTATCTACTTTAGGATTGATGGCATAAGCTTGTGGTTTACCATTAGTTTCATTTTTGATTACTGCATCAAAAATATCAGACACTCTCAAACTATAAGCAATGATACTAGATTGGTTATCATAATCTTTATTAATAGAACCTAGTTTGTCGAAAATTCCAATGTCATCATCGTCATCATCAAAATCATAGTCACCATCGTCTTTTTCGCCTAGGAATAATTCTTTTAAATCTTCCAAATCAATACCATGTTTATTATCTGTATCTCTATATCCTCTAACAGTTTCCACTACTTCACAAATATCTTCATGTGTCATTGTTGTAAGAGTAGGAGTTCAGTCAATAAGAGTAGATTTTAATTGTTCATCGTCACTATATAAAGCTCTACTCTTTTCAACTTCATATCAAACTTTTAATTGAAAAGATTTGGCATTTTCATTTTTCTTCATCACTTGAATATTTTCAATTTCAATTTCCATTTTATTAGATTTTGCTTCATAAATTTCGAAGAAATCTGTTAAAGCTCTATTGAAATCATATTGAAGAGTACCGACAGTTAAATTGTCACCAAATTGATTAACTTCTAATAATGCATCTTGATTAAGATTAGCAGGGAATACTTTAGTTAGGTGTTCAGGTTCGCCTGCTCTCGTACTTTTAGTTTGATTAATAACATTGTATTTAACAGTTGTTACTTTATGTCCATGATTGCCTTGTAATCCTAAACCAAGACCTAAACCAAGACCTAGAACTACAGCAGATGAAGCACTAACTCCAATAATAATTTTTGTTTTCTTTTCCATTATTTACCTCTATACATTTTTTATTTTACATAAAAAAAAGCATTTTTTGGTTAAAAAAATACTTTTATAAATTTAAAGTAAATACAAAAAAATATATGCCAGCTAGTGGCATATATTTAGATACTTAACTAATGACTAATTAGATGTTGATGATTCCCAAAGCAGCTAATCATAAGAAAATAGCTGGGATGAAACCAAATGGGATAGTTAGAATTAAAAGAATTAATTTTAAACCTTTAGCTCCACCACAATTTAAGATGTAAAGAACTACACCAATAATAGAGATAATAGGGAATAACATTAAAATTAATGGGATTAATTCATTTGTTTTAATACTTGACATATCTTCTCTCCTTTTACTATGTATATTATATAATATATCTAAAATTAAAAATAAATTTTAAATTTCGATTATGAAAAAATATCCTTTAATTTTCGGCATTATTTCAAGTTGTTTAATGGTTATCGCTATTATTTTAAATATTGTAGCTAAATTTCATTTATTATTAGATTCCTTTAATGGTATTTATGAAAACTCAAATGTTGATAGTTGAAATCCATTATTATTGAGTTCTCAAATATTAAGTTATATTTCTATAGGTCTAGTTATCATTTTTGCTAGTTTAACATTATGGATGTCTCAAAAATTACAAGAATCACAACGATTAGTAATCGGATTAATGCTATTTAATGTGATTGCAGGTATTATTTCATTAGTTGCGATGATAGTTTCTATTTTTACTACTTTTTTAGTACAATTTGTTGCTAATAGTTTAATAGTTATTACTATTGTGACCACTGTTTTTGCTTATCGGAAGATACTAAAGTGTGGAGAATACTATCAACGAGATAGTATAAAAGTATAATTATTATATGTCTTATCTATTTTATTATGCGATTATTTTTGCACCTATAATATTATTAATTAATACTTACGGTTTATCCAAAATATATAAAAGATATTTTAATAATTTGTGTATTACTAAATGTTTAACATTTGGCTTTATTTCAACCATTACTGTTTTTTGTTTACCTTTAGTCCCTTTAACATTGTTTCCGATGAAATTAGATTTCTTAAATTATTATTTTCTCTGTATACAAGTGATTTTGTTAATTGCTTATGCAATAAATTGGCGATGATTTTTTATTACTTGAAAAATAGATTATACTAAATTACTGATTTTCTTTTTAGTAATGATTGCCATTTTTTTAGGTTGAATGTTTGCTAATAAAATTGATGTCTTGTTTGCTAATGATGAAAATGTACAAAAAATGCTTTTCCCATCAGAATCAAATATTTTAGTATGAATTCAAAAGGCATATAAATCTAATCCAAGTCATTTTGATATTTTCAAGGAACAAAAAATTGAAAGACCATTGTTTTATAATTTGTTGGCTTCATATTTATCGATGTTCAAACAAGGCACTAACTTATTAAAAGAAAATGATATAGCAATGTTTTTGAATATTTTTCCTTTAATTATGTATATTATCTTCTTTAGTTTAGTTTCTATGACTGTATTTTATGCTGATAGACAACAATTAATGAATAAGTTAGTATTAATTCCTATTTTTAGTTTTATTGCTTCCTTTTTTAATTTATCGATGACAAATGTTTTGATGAATTTTAATCCTTTTTTAGGACCATTAGTGATCCTTTCTATTTGGTTGCATTATGCTAATTATAATGAGGTCGAAAGTTCCTTATCAATCATTATTAGTAACATAATTTCTTTTATGGCAATTAGTTTAAATTTGGAATTCTTATTACTATTTACGATTATCAGTATTATTACTGTAGGAATTAGTTATTACACCAAAAAACAAAAAGCCACTGATTCCAATGTTTTTAATTTCTTTATTATCATCATTTCTTGATCATTATTATTTCAAAAAGTTAATTACTTATCAATGATTTTATTTGTGGTAGTTTTATGTATTTATATATTCTATCTTTTCTACCGTACTTCTAAATTAGGTATTAGAGTTAATGATAGTATTGATAGATTTATGTATAAGTGAATTGTTGTAATTACTTCACTATTTATTTTTCTTGTCATTTTATTTATTACTATTTACTATGCTAGTAATGATTATACTAATCAAATCTTCTTAATTTGAGAATTACAAAATTATTTTGGTATTTCATTAAGTGATACAGTCACTGTCTATTGAGTAATCAATGTGTCTTTCTGACTATTAAATATTATTATTCTTTGTTATGCAATTTATACCATCTATGCAAAAAGAAAAAAAATAGGGCAAATCAAATATATGGAAATCTCATTTTTATGTATTATTTTGTTTTGAAACCCATTTTCATTAGATTTAATTCAAACAATTTTTAAATTAGGTATATTTAATGTTAATTTCCAACAAAATGATTATATTAATATCTTTTTAATTCCTGTTGTTCCTCTTTATCTAAATGGTGCAAAAAATTGTATTAATAGTCACTCTAAAAACATTTATAATATTAGTTATACATCGGGATTAATGCTAGTTTCAATAGCATCCATTCTATTGTTAAATTTGATATAGGTTATGAATATGAGTAATGAACAAGAAATTAAACAAAAGATAGATAAGCTAGTAGAACAATTAAATCAATGAAACTATGAATATTATGCATTAGATAAACCTAGTGTATTAGATTCGGTTTATGATGCAACAATGAATGAATTAAAAGCATTAGAAAAACAATATCCACAATTCATCCGTAAAGATTCTCCTACGATTAGAGTGGGTGGGTATGTGTTAGATAAATTTGAAAAAATCAAACATCATACTCCAATGATGTCTCTAGATAATGTATTTAGTAAGGAACAATTAGAAAAATTTATTCAAACTATCTATAAAACTATTAATACTACTAACATTTCTTTTGTGGTTGAACCTAAAATTGATGGTTTGTCAATTTCTGTTAATTATAAAGATAATAAATTAGAATATGCTGCTACTAGAGGTGATGGAGTGATTGGCGAAGACGTAACTACTAATGTGATGACCATCAAAGACATTCCTCCCTATATTAAAAGTGATACACCATTAGTAGAAGTTAGAGGTGAAGTCTATTTAGCAATTGCAGATTTTAATGAGTTGAATGCTAAACAACCTGAAAATAAAAAATTCTCTAATTGTAGAAATGCAGCTGCCGGATCATTGAGAAACTTAGACTCATCGATTACTGCTAGTAGAAATTTAAAGTCTTTTCTTTATTTTTTACCAAATGCCAAAGAAATGGGCATTAAGACACAATGAGAAAGTATTCAATGATTAAAAGAACACGGATTTCAAGTCGCTTCAGAAATCATAAAAGTCAATACAGTAGAGGAAGTGTGACAACAAATAGAGAATTTAACAATGAAACGTCATGAACTTCCATATGATATAGATGGAGTAGTAATTAAAGTCAATGAATATGAATATTATGAAGAATTAGGAATAACCTCTAAATTTCCTAAGTGAGCCATTGCTTATAAATTTCCACCAACAATTGCTATGACAAAATTATTAGATATAGTACCTACAGTGGGAAGAACTGGTAAGATTACATATGTTGCTTCTTTGGAAACAGTTAATTTAGATGGTAGTAATGTTTCTAGTGCTTCATTACATAATCAAGATTTTATTGCTAATAAAGATATTAGAATTAATGATTATGTAAATATTTTTAAAGCAGGGGATGTTATTCCTTATGTTGATGGAGTGGTAAAGGAAAGAAGAACTGATGAATGTTTAATTTACCAACCTATTACCACTTGTCCATCTTGTGGTTCTATTTTATGTAATGATATAGAAGATGTTGATCAATATTGTATGAACAAAAATTGTAAAGAAAAAATATTAAGAAATATTGAGTATTTTGCTTCTCGTGAAGTGATGAATATTGATGGAGTTTCTATCTCAATTTTATCGAAATTATATGATAATGGTATTATTCAAAATATTACAGATCTTTACTTTTTAAAAGATAAAAAACAAGCAGTTTTTGATGCCAATATCAACATTAAAGAAAAATCTTTTAAGAATATTATTTCAGCGATTGAAAATTCCAAAAGTAATTCGCTAGAAAGGATTATTGCATCATTTGCTATTAGAGGTGTAGGGATTAATATTGCTACTATTTTGGCTAAGAAATATAAACATATTGATAATTTAATTAATGCATCTTTAGAGGAATTATCTAGTTTAAATATTATTGGTGAAAAGATTTCACAAAACATTTTTAATTATTTTCATAATGAAGAAAATTTAGCACTTATCAATACATTCAAAGAAATAGGAATTAATATGGAATATATTTCTAAAGGATCTAGTGAAAGTTTCAATAAATATAATGAAATAGCCAAACTACCAGAAAACCAAAAATACCATAATAAAACTTTTGTAATTACCGGTTCATTCTCAATTACCCGTCCCGAAATTAAATTAATCTTAGAAGAGTGTTATGGTGCTAAGGTAAACACTAGTGTAACTAAGAATGTCAATTATTTGCTAGCTGGAGAATCGGGTGGAAGTAAATTAGAAAAAGCTAATGATTTAGGTATTTCTATAGTCACTCAAGAGTTTTGAAATAAGCAATAATATTACCAAATAATATACCTATAAAATGGTATTATATATTTATGTAATAAATATTATGAAACAAGTTAGAACCATAGACCAAGCTTATGAAACGCTAGAAATTAGTCAAAATTCAAGTTTAGAAGAAATTAAAAAAGCTTATCATAAATTAGCAAAAAAATATCATCCAGATAAATGCACTGATGCAGCTAAAAAAGAAGAAGCTGAAATTAAGTTTAAAGACATTAAAGAAGCTTATGATGCCTTAGTAGAATATCATAAGAGTCATCCTAAAACTAAAACGCAGCATAATAAAACTACAGATGAAGAGTTTTTTGATGACATCTTCCAACATCCATCTGATAATAACCAAAAGAAGACTAAAGAGGAAGAAGATGCTTTCAATAATGAATTTTATTATAAGTATGCTAAATTTGGTAACGATCAACAAACTAATGAAAATACTAGAGATAAATATATCAAAGACTTTGAACGTTACATAAAGACTAATAAAATTTCTATTTATACAATATATTCAAAAATTTGTAACAAAGAACCAATTTATGAACAAAAACTTGGTTACAATGCTGATGACATGATTACTAAAGAAAATGTATATCGTAGTTATATTCAAAACACGCCAGATTTTATGAAATTTAAGCGAAATTATAAATTAGTTAAGGATTTAAATGTTTATGTAGTGCTTTATTTTGATGAATCTATTAAGGATAAAAAATTAGATTTTGTAATGGATTATCAATATACAGAAATTTGTAATCGTTGTGAAGGATGAGGATGTAAGGCATGTGAAAACACGGGGAGTGTCATTAAGACTAAGAAATTAGATGTATCTATTCCTAAATGTATTAATAAAAAAGAAATTATTTTAAAAGATGATGGTCATCTATCGCCATGAAAAAAGGGTGATATGATTATTCAACTAATAAGTAAAGAAAACTTAATGCATAAGCATCAAAAAGTTGATTACTATTATGAAGTAAAGACCACCAAAGTAAAAGAAAAACATATTAGTGCCCAAATGAAGGAATCATGAGATAGTTTTTGTCATTTAATGCAAAGATGATGAAATATTTTAATGGAACATAAAACTCATACTATTTATATTTCGATAATTGCTATTTTAGTTATTATAATAATAGTATTATTAGCGACCTTGATATAATGATTAAAAATACATTTAGTGAAAAAGTTAAAAGAGAAATAACTCAAATTGAATATGGTGCAGTAATTCAAAAAAGTATTTTCTATGGTTTTATTTTAAATAATGGATCTTTGAATATTGATAATGAGAATACCACTTATACTATTACTATCACTCAACCATTTTTAGCTCGTTATTTAAAACAACTAATTAATTCATTCTTTGGTGATTTAAAAACTCAAATTATCTATAAAGAAACCCATATTTCACACGGCTATTTAATTATTATTAAGAATTTAGAAGAATTCGAAAAGAGATTTAATATTTTTGTTAATCCTTTAGAACTTCAATTGAATGAAGAAGAAAAGAAAGGTTTTTTAATTGGTGCTTTTTTATCATCTGGTAGTATTTGTTTTGCAATTAACAAATCTTCATATCATTTTGAAATCAGATCTTCTAATCTTGCCTATTTGCAATTAGTACAAAAAATCTTGGACGAATACCAAATTCATTGTTCAATTATTGATTATCGTAATCAACACAAATTGTATTTTAAAAAGTCTGAATATTTATCTGATATTTTAAAGATTATGGAAACAGAACAATCAATGTTTGAATTCGAAGATATTAGAATTCAAAAAGATTTTACTAATTCTCTACAACGTTTAACTAATTTAGAGGTTTCGAATATTAATAAAACTGTTATCGCTTCACGTAATCATATCAAATGAATTACTTTCTTAATGGAAAATGATTTAATGGATGGTTTTAATGATAAGACAAAGAAATTTTGTGATATTCGCTTACAATATCCTGAAGCGTCATTATCCACAATTTCAGACTTAATGTTTAAAAAATATAAAATCTATATTCCAAGAACTTCTATTAATCATATCTTAAAAAGAATTGAAAAGAAATATCAAGAGTTTAATTAGATTAATTTTTTTGATAAGGACACATAAAACAGAATGCTCTAGCAACAAAAGAGCCTTTTCCGCTTAAATCAATTGATTGAGAACCTTTTAACATTGATAGCGACATATTACCCATATTAGCAGGAAACAATTTATCATTAAATTTTGATAATATAGTATCTTTATCGCCTTGAGCAAAACTTCATCCATTTCCACTAAGCGGTAATATTTGACCACCAGACATTGGAGTTCACTTGCTACTTAAATCATTAGATGATAATCTAATAGTAACAATATCACCTTGAGAATAAGTTCTTATTGCAGAACTTTGGTTAAGAAGAATAGCTTGATTTAGAGTTACATTATCTCGTATTTTAGCCTTTAATTCTACTGTAGCAGATGTACTACTTTGTTGAATAATACCATAGTCAATTGATGTAGCATTATCACTAAAAGATTGGTAGAAGATAAATCTGACTTGGTATACAAGTTCTTTAATTTTCCGTTCTACATCAGCATTAATAGGTTCGAATCTATCTTTATATAATTGTTCAGAAGCTATGCCAACATTGATTTTTTCTAGTTTTCCTTTTTGAGAATTTTTTACACTAACCTCTGCAATAGCAGGTTGTTGGTCTAATGTACCTAATAGTTTATTAGGAACATGATAAGTTAAATTTATCATCTTAGTATTTGCTTGTTCATTGTTTTCAGTATTTCGAACAACAATTATAAAACTACAAGTGTAGTCAATAACATTGACTTTTAAATTATCAACAGAAAATTGAATCTTTTTATATTCTGATTCAATACTATGATAGTCAAAATTTAAAAAATTTAAGATGAATGTATCTTTATTGTATGCTGAACTACTTAAATTTAAAAAACTACCAGGTTGCATTTTATTATCATCAAATTTCATATCATATGAATTTAAATAATTAGTAATTCTAACAACAGCAGATTCTAGTGTATCATTGATTGTATAACTAACACTTAACTCAGTAGTAGTTGCTGAATTACCTCCACTTTCTATTACTATTTTAAATTTTAGTAAGTGATTAGCACTATCGTTTGAAAAATCTATTACATTGTAATCAAAAATAGTTTTTGGATCTAAATTAGCCAATTTATCAATTAAATTGCCTCTATTAATTTGCGCTAGTTGAGCTGATGTCATTTCAGGATTTTTTAATTCTAATGGTGAAATGTTTTCGATTCTAATTTTTTCAGCATTTAATTCATCAGTACTAGTAGTTAGATTGTATTCGACTTGAATATTGTCAACAGTTCAAGGATTTTTTGGTTCTGTTTTATTTTCAATTGTCAAATTAAAAGAGTAAAGATGGAAATCATTATGATGTGTGAATCCACTAACAGTATAATCAAATGCGCTTGTATTTAGGCCAGATAATTTTGAAATAATATTATTTGCATCAATATTATTTGCTTGTTCAGTAGTTAAATTAGGATTAGTTAATTCTAAAGTACCACTTAATTCGTTTTTTATTCTATTACCTTCTAATTGTGTATTAGCAATATGATAATCTAAAGTGAATGGATTAGATTGTAATGATTTGCCACCAGAAGTAATTGTAATAGTAAAAGAGATGTGTTTTACTTGATTGTTAATATTAGAACCATTTGGTATTTCATTATGGAAATCTGTTGGTGCAACTGAGTATGTGAATCCTGCTAATGAATTAAAACCATTAATACTGTCTAAAATATTGGTATTAGTAATAGTGGCTAGTTCTGTAGTGGTATATGTTGGTTGCTTTAATGTTAGTCTTAAAGCATTAACTCTTTTCACTTCTTCTTCAAGTGGATCAACAGCAGGTGGAGTTGAAGTAATAGTATAAGATAAGTTAATAGGTTGAGTAGATACACTAACAGTGTTTACTTCCTTTAGAATCACTTTAATTTTAAATGTAATAATATGAGTATTCTTATCAATTTTAAATCCTTCTACAACATAATTAAAGGTACTATTGTTTAAAGTTAAATTTGTTAAAGAAATAATATTATTGCTATCAATTGTATTTAAAGCATCTTCGGTTAAATCTTTTTTATTTAATTGAATGCTACTTGTATTAATTCTTTGAACTTCTGCATTAACTATTGGTAAAGGGTCTTTAAAGTTAGTGAAAGTAATTGTTTTTTGAATAGGGGTAGTAGCAGTATTGCTTGGATTAGCTAAGCTACATAAAAATGAAATAGTACCATTATTAGGTTGTTTGTCTAAACCAGAAATTGTAATATTAGCATTAAAGAAAGCATCATCTAATTTGTGAGATTTATCTATAATTTCAAAGACTTGAGTTTTGTTATTGATAATTTGTGTTTTTACTCAATTTTGATTTATTTGTGAATTATTAGCAAATCATGCTGTGTTTCCAAAAGGGAAAGAACTATTAGCTTTAAAAGCAACTTGATATTCTGCTGGCAAAGGTTGTGGAGGCAAAGGTGGAGTCTCATCCTTACTAAAATTTTCAAATGTTAAAGTTTTACTAATAGAATCATTATTACTATTGGCTTTATTTAATATAGCAGTAAATGTTACTTGTCCAGTCTTATTATCTTTGTTGCTAATGTGAACAGTAAGATTATTAGTTCAATTAAAATCTTGAGATAGTGTACCAGTTATATTAAAGATATTAGACTTTTGTTGAATGATTTCGTTCTTAATTCATTCATCATTTACATTAGCAGGTTTTAATGACTTATCACCAAAAGGATAAACTCGTGTATCTTTAAATACAATACTATAAGTATTAGGAACAGGTTGGTCTGGGGTTGGTTTTTGTCCAGAAGGTGTATCATTTTGTCTTAAAGCTAAATAGGTTACTCCACCGGCTATTCCACCTACTAGTAATATTAATGAAGCTATAACTCAACCTTTAGTACTACGTTTCATTTTTACCTCTATATTATAATTTTATAATAAATTAATGAGTTTTGAATGGTTGGTAAGCTAGGTCTTAGG
>JAHHTI010000060.1 GCA_020024735.1 Mycoplasmataceae bacterium
ATATCTCACTATTATTAATAGTTTAACATAATGAAATTTTAGTCAAAAATTAATATTTATCCTTTTTAGTAGCTCTTTCTACTTATAGTTTTTTAGAAAATTAAGATAATGTTGATATCTTCACGCTAATAACGGATTAGTAGAGGTTTGACTTAAAATCTGACATCCTTGTTCTTTTTGATGTAAACAATCACTATATTTACAATGATAGTGATGAGTAGGTGTTTTAAAAAATAGAAACGCTATATCACTAAGAGATAAATCTAAATCAATGGTCGAGAAACCGGGACTATCAACTAATTTACCTTGATTAAAATTATAGATAGAAACTGTAGTAGTCGTATGTTTTCCCCGATTTAAAGCAGTCGAGATATCTTGGGTACGTAAATTAAATTGTGGATCGAGTTTATTAATCAGCGTCGACTTTCCAACTCCCGAATTCCCCACAAAACATACTAATTGATGATTAATATGTTGGGTTAACAAATTTAAATCTGTGTCATCACAAGGCTTATACACCTCATATCCATATTGCTGATAATGACTTATTTCTTCATCAATTTCATTACTATGAGGTAAATCGGTTTTAGTAATCACTAAACTCACATCTAAACCCATACTTTGATAATAAACTAACATTTTATCAATTAGTAATGGATTAAAATCAGGGGCAACGACTGATTGGACAATAAACACGTGATCGATATTGGCTACTCGGGGACGTTTAATGAAACTCTTACGGGGATGAATATTGGTCATCAAATAAGTACCATTATCCAAATTAAAATCAACGATATCTCCGACCGCTACTAAATCACTATCTCTTACTTTACCAGTTTGCGATACTACATAAACTTCATTATTGTGTTCTACTTTAATTTGTGAACGGGTTTTACTAATGACTAATCCTTGCATAAACTCCTATCATATGATTAACCTAATACATAGGCTACAATTACTCCTACAATTAAAATTAAACTGGCAATCATCACACATGAAAAGAATCACCACTTAAAATATCAAGGTTCTTTGGCTTTGCTTTTTTCAATGGAAAATACTTGCTTCTTTTGAAATACTCTTTTTTCTAATGGTTTAATTAACGGTTCATTAGAACGTTGTGGGTCAGCTCATGATTTAACATCTTCGATTAATTCATCGATATCTTTATATCGATATTTCTTATCTGCTTCCATCGAAGCACAACATCTAAAGACAATATTTTCAATCGAATGGGGAACATTGGCGATTTGGTTAGTGATACTAGGAATATCATATTGTAATCATTTCTTGATTTTTGTTGCATCATTATCTTTTTCGGTATCAGTAAAAGGTAATTGTCCAGTAATCATTTCGTATAAGATAACTCCTAGTGCGTGGAAATCAAATTGGGTAGTAATGACACTTTTAACCTTTTCACTAGCCTTGACATCACCACAATTGGCCGCTGCCATAATATCAGGTTTTAACTTCAAAACATCGGGAGTGGTATAGTTAGCAGTACAATAGATGGTTTCTTCATTGGTAGAGAATTTCCCATCATAGAAAGAAGAAGCAATCCCGTAATCAATAATTTTAATTAAACGGTAATCATGAGAAACAATGATATTATCAGTTTTTAAATCTCGGTGAATCACAACTTTCTTATCATTTAGTTTATGTAAAGCTTTAATCCCATTTAACATTTGCATAAAAAAGTCCATCGCTTTATTGACAGGTAAGGTTTTCTTTTCATTTAATAACTTAGATAATGTCGGACCATTCACAAATTCGGTCACAATTACAATACTATCATCCATGATTTGTCATTCAATAGGACGAGCAATATTATCATTAGGATGGTCTTTAATGGCTCACGTTAATTTATATTCATCTAACGCTTTCTTTCATTGGGCTTCACTATCTTTTGGGTTTTTCGGGTTTTTTTCTTTTTTGATGACTTTAATAATCACGACATTTTCATATTCGTTAATGGCATTATTTTGATGATTAATAATTTTGGCTAGATGAACTTCACTCATCCCACCAACTGCATAGTTAGCTTTAAAGATTTTATAATTATCTAAAACAATTGAACCATTGGTAAAAGTCATTAAGCACCTACAATAACTACTGATAAATTATCATTTGAACGGTTAGCAATAGCTTTAGATAAAATCGATGAACATTTCTTATCATAAGAATCTTCAGATATTAACGAATCAATAAAATCACGAATTGTTGTAAAATTATGTACTCCATCAGATGTTAAGATTAAATATTCTCCAGGATTTAAAGTAGTTTCAAAAACATCAGGGACAATGGCTTTAGAAGTAACTGCTCCAATAAATTGGGTAATGGCATAAAGATTATCTTTATATTTAATAAAAGTTTCTTCAGGTTTATTATTCTTAACTAAATAATTGTAAAGATTTTGGTCAACGGTAATTTGGTAAGATTTTTCTTTAGAGATTTTATAAGCACGGGAATCTCCCACATTAAAGACATAGACTTTATTTTTAATAATGATTGCACATACCATTGTAGAAGCCATATGGGATAGTTCTTTATTACTACTAGCAATAATGTAATCAGTGATTTCTCCTCGTGCTCTAGCAATGGCTTGATCAACTCAATCCGAAATTTGTTGTTTGGTATATTGGTTAAAATTAGTTCCTAGAAATCTTTCTTTTAAGGTATTAACTAAAATTTCACTGGCAGCTGAACCACCTTTATAACCACCTAAACCATCACATACCAGAGCCATATAATTATTTCACTCATTAGACCCTGACCAAACAGCATCTTCGTTATTATTTCTCACTGTACCAATATTTGTTAAATGACTATGTTTCATAGATTAAATAAAAAGATAATAAATCTCTTATTATTATATAATAATGGCTTATATTCTTGCGGATTTTCACTTTTTCTCTTAAATGTGGAAGAATTAATGACAGAATGTTTAATTTAATTAGGGTTCTGCTTTATAAAGCACAATGACATTAATATGATTTACAAGTAATGAAATTAGTGTATTAGTATTTACTTCAACAAAAAGTAACAAATTATATGATTAGTTTCAGGGCACAAACAAGAAATGAATATATCTATTATCTATTTTGAATTCACGAGTTTTATCATCTATTAATTGTTTATTTATTTCATCAATATCATGTCCACCATTTTCTTCATAAAGAAAATAGTGAAGTTCTGATTTTATATTTTCAAGTTCTTTAGCTTTACTAATATGAATTTTATATTTTTCTTGTTTTTTTGCATTCATATGTCTTTCCAATGATTCTAAATTAGGTATAGCTTTATATGAATATGAATAACAACGATTCTCTTTGTTGTCATGATGGATTTTGCAAGTTATATCAATCACTTCGATGCCATAAATTAAATCATTGTTTTTAAATTTTAATAAGAAATCAGGTTCTTCGAATTTTTGAATATATTCTATGTCTTTGAGTTCTAAATTTTGTTTTTTTAGAAAAATGGGTAATATGTAGATTAATGCAAGAAGTTCTTTTCTTCTATTGTTTTGATAACTTACTTCATAATCTTCAAAAATCATATAATATGCGAGACAACATTTATTAGATCCAAGTAAAGAATTAAAATCTTTATCATCAAATAATCCTTTTTGGTTACAACTATAAATATATTTTTGTTCTCGACAAACTTGATTATATTCTTCTATAGAAATTTTCTTCATTATTTTCTCGTTTCTTAATTTTAAATTTTTTTAAAATTTATAGATATTCTTCATTGATACATTGAGCAAAAAGATTTTGTCCTGGAGCTAAGCTAATGTTCTGATAATTTTTTCTTCTTCTCTAATACCAGTATTCATTAATGAAGGAATATTGTAATTTAATTAGAGTTCTGCTTTACACGATACTCATTATCTGTTCATTCATAAATATCTACAAATTCCTTTATAAAATCAAAATAAACAGAATATGGTTTATCTGTATGAGGAAGTTTTTTATCCTTAAATTTTTCATAGATTTTTTTCGCTACTTGTTGAGCATTTTCACAACCATAATAATTACAAAAATATTTCCATAAATTATTTCTAGTAGAATGTGTCTTAATATGCTTAATACTTCCATACATCTTATGAATATCTTTATCAATAATATGTTTGATATTTGTTAAATTCTGATAATTATTAAGAAATAATTGCTCATTAAAATATTCACTACATATTCATAAAAAAGTTTCTATATTACCACCGTAATCATATTTAAAAGATGATTCTAATATTTTTGGTTTAATCATGACTTCAATGTGTTCTTTAAGTTTTATGTAAGTATTTTCAAAAGCTTTTTCAATACCTTTTTGTGAAGCAAACACATCGCCATCACAAGATACAATTAGTTTTACTTTATCAATGGAAGCATTTCTTTTAATATCTTTAAGTATCATTTCTAATGATAATTTAGAAACATTTGATAATTCCTTATCATCTTTACCAATGTTATCAATTTCAGTGAAAAGTATTTGATCATAATTTTCTGCTAAACTAGAAAAGAAACATTGCTCAGTTGCTGCATCTTTTCCTTCAATAGAAATAAAAAGGAGAATATAACTATTTTCTGGTATGTTCCTTGACATTTATTTCTCCTATTTCTCGTAATAAATTAGTCTTAATTGGATGACTTCCAATTAATTTTTCCTTAAATGACTTTTCTATATTTTTACCTTTTTGTAGAGTAGAAGAGACTTTGACAATCTTTTTATTGCATCCTTGATTATCAATATAAAATATTTGTTTTGGAGACATGTCCTTAGCAATGACATCAAAATTATGAGAGGTGAAAATTAATTGAATATTACTATTGCAAGAATATAACATATGCTTAAAAAAATTAACTAGATCTTCATGTAAATAACTATCTATTTCATCAATCAAAATTAATTGATTTTCTTGATTGTGCATTGCATTTAGAATTGTATAAAATAATTGCATAAATTTAACTGTTCCATCACTTAAATCACAAGCCTCTACAATTGAGCCATCATCTAATTCAAAATTCTTAATTCCTGAAAGTAAATCATCCTTATTTTTAAAATTAATTCATGCTAAATGTTTATCTGCTAAATTCATAATAGAAATTAATTTTTCAATACTTTTATTATTATCTTTAATAGCATAATATTTTTTGATTAATTGGATTAGGTCTATTATTGATTTGTTAATGTAATTATTAATAGAAGCATTTCCTTCTAATAGATTCTTATCAACTTTAAAAAGTTGGATGTTATTAACATATTCCATCGTTCTTTTATAAATATCTTGATTTTTAGAATCATAGTCAACGGAATAATTTAATTTAGTTTTTTTATTAGAAATAGTATCAAAAAGGTTTATAAGTACATTTTCTTGAGAAACTTCATCATATAATTCTATTTTAATAGATGATGGCTTTTCAACATGGTGTTTTATATTAATTCATTTATCAACTAAATTTTGATATTCGTGCAAATAGTTAGAGTAGATAGACTCAGCATTAAGACTTATTTTGTCATCAAATAATTTTACTTCTACTGGTTGTTGAGATCAATTATTTTTCACAAAATCAATATTGTTAATATCTACTTTACCGTAATGTTTTTCTATCATTTTAGAAAGCTTGTCATTTTTATTAGGTGATAACTTGGTTTGCAGTTTAGCTATTTTACCCAAACAATCTCAAGCCTTCTCATTATTAGTATTCTTTTTAAAGATATGCTCAATCATAATATCATCTGATATATCAATAGGGGATAGAAAGTCTTTTAAAGAATTAATAGTTTTGATAAAAGAAGATTTTCCAGTTGAGTTACCACCACTTAACGAATAAACAGGTGAGTAGTAAAAATTATCAAGTTTTTTAAAATACCCATTGTCTATATCGGTTTGAAT
>JAHHTI010000061.1 GCA_020024735.1 Mycoplasmataceae bacterium
ACTTCTTTTTGATCAGGGAAAGGTTTTAAACGATAATTGGTTAAAGATTTTTTAAGATTATCTTTTTCTCCAGCTCCAGTCGTATCTAAATGGTAAGAATTTTGATAAGCAGTCATTGTACCTTTGAGTGTTAACTCATCTAAATGATGATGTTCTAAATAAGAGATTTTATTTTCCTTAAGGGTAGCATCTTGTACTCAGTTAACAAACATATTACAATTTCCTAAGAAAGCAGTTCTATTACTAGCAGTATTCATTTCTCACATATTATTAGTGAAATTGATAGTATTGTCACGAGGTTGAATGGTTAAGGTTAACAGTTGATTGTTTAAAGATAAGTTAAATTGCAAGTTTTGTTTAATCTTTAAAAATAAGGATTGTTGATAAGATGTACTTCCTTGAATATTATCAAACATAAAGTCCACATCTTTAATTTGTCCTAAAGTTCTTAAATTACCTAAGGATACCGGAACTCTTACTCTTGAATAAAGGTCATTGAACTCACTATAATCAGCACTCCGACGAGCATTCATATCTAATCCAAAAGTTAACCAAATAATGGTGTTGTCTTCCATTGAAGTATCTAAACCAACAATGTTAGTTAAATTTTTGGTAATTTGAGCACTATGGTTAGCAGTATCAATCTTAAAGATAGTATCACTGATAAGTTCAGAAGGCATAAAGAAATTTAATGATTGTTGCACACCATCCTTTATTAGTACATAATGGGTTTTGTCTTTAATCTTTGTTCCATTTTTATTACGAGTTAAATAATTATATAAATCAAATTGGTAATCAAGTAAGGTATTCATATTTTCTAATGAATAAGGAATAGTCACTTCATTACTAGTATTACTTTGATGTTGGATTAAATAATCTTTATTAATTGGGGTAATAGGATTTTTTATATCAGCTAATTGATTAATTAAATTTAATTGATGACTTCAATGTAAAAGGAAACTAAAAGGAGTAGATAAAACATTAACTTGATTACCAATAGGTAAGAAACTATCACTATTTAAAATTTCAATCTTAGATAAGGTATATACCCATTGACTACTTAATCCATCTAAAGAAAATTGACTTAATTGATTAAAAGGTACATAAATTCTCATGGCTAGAGGAGGAGCATAAGCTTTAGTATAGGTATCACCCATAAAACCATTGTTATCTAATTGTTTGATACTAAATTCTAAAGCAAAGACTTTATCATATAAAAGATTAGCTAAAGAAGGATTTCAATCAAAAGTTAAAGTACCATAAACATGGTGGGTAATATCATCTTTATAAACTTGGAAATGCGTAACACTCATATTAAGTGCATTAGTAACTAAATTAATATGATAAGCATCATATAAATCAAGTTGGGTATGGTATTGATGGTTAATTTCCATATCAGTCACAATATAATGGAATTGATAAGGGTTTAAAAGACTTGGATTAAATGAATAGGTATTTTCATTAACCTTTTGTAAAGTGATGACTTTAGCAAAAGGATGATAGTCATCTCAAGACTTTACCATCACTCTTAAAGTATCAATCGGTATATCACTAGTATTAGTAATGGTTAAATTAACTTGTTCTTGATTAATGACATCAATCCGTTGAATATCAAAATGTTCGTTATTCATTAAAGTAGGTGAAAGAACATCATTACTTTTGATTTGATTATGATAACCTTCTAAAGCATCAAAATAAGTTTGGTAATTAGGAGAACTGGCAATTAAAGTAGCTTTACTTAAAGCATTAGGAGAATAAGGGGTAATGTTTTGTTCTTCCTTACTTAGATAAGCAGCTTTTTCTAATCCATAACAATTTCCATAATCTTTTAATTGTTTAGAAGAAAAAGGTAAAGGGTTTTTGGTAGGAGGTGCTTGTAAGGTAAAAGTAATAGGATTAGCAATAGTAGTAGGAATAGGAGTTCAACTGTTGTTTTTAAAAATCTCACAGTTTTGATAAGTATAAGTACCAACATTTTTAATGTCAGTTAATAGTAAACGATAAGTTAAGGTAGTAGTAGAAAGTGTTTGAGATTTTGACGTAACAGTAACACCTGCTGACTGATTAATAAAATTAACTCTTATCGGTAAATGAAGATTATTTGGAGATATTTGATCAAAGCTAATTGATAAGGATAATTCACTTTGTGGAGCAATAATAGTTTCTTTATCAAGAATCACACTAGTGACACTATCATGAGCCTTTAGTGTATGAAAACGATATTCAGCAGTATTACTATGGTAAATATTGGTTGTTTGATGATTGAAGGTTACTTGTACATTTTGAATGAAATAATTGGTATTTGGTACTAAATTGTTAAAAGTAACACTTAAAGGATAGTTATAAGATGCAATAGCACTTCCGATTGTAGCAAGAGATTGTATGCCATTATTTAAAGTAATTAAAATAGAAATATCTTTACCTTCAATGGGAAGATTACTACTTAAAGTTAAATGATAAATAGCTAATGTAGAGTAAATAGTATTAGCTTCATTACTTTTAGAAATATTAAAGGTATACTTTTGTTCTTCGGGAGCAGTTGGTGGAGGTAACGGTTCAATAGAAGGGGTATCACTAATATTTAATACAATAGGATTAGATTCATGAACCACTTGTTGACCATTAACACTTTGTGTTACTCTTACTTTAAAAGATTTGTGATTGTCCTTGCTTTGAGCTATGTAATTAAAAGTATTGGTATTTGTAGTATCAATTAACAAATCATCTAATATCCAAGTATATGTTAAATTATCAATACCTTGAGGATTAACCTTTGCCACAAAATGCAATGTATCACCAACAACATAATTTCTTGATGGTTCTTTTAAACTCAAAGTAACATCTGAAATTGTAGGGGTAGGTGTAACTACATCAGGTTGGGTAGAAGTACTTGGTTGACTACTTTTACAAGAAACCGTTAATAAAGGAGTAGTTAAAGATATCACACCTACAATGGATAATGATATTCATTTATAGAATCTTTTAAATCGTTTCATCTTATTAAACATCCTAACAATTATATATTAACTTAATAAATAGTACTTTTAATACTATTCATCAGAAATGTCGAAATTAAAAAATACAATCTTATGGTTTTAAAAGAGTATGCGGAATAACAAAAGTACCATCTGCAGTTATCCCGGTACATTCAGCATTAGTGATAATAGCTTTAAAACTAGGTTCAGAATATTTACCTTCAATTTTTAAAGTATCAATTACATTTTGAAGATTTTTACTTCCTATATCTGCTTTTTTAAAATCTAGTTTTATTTCAATTGCAGCTCATCGACCATCTTTCAATTCAATGATAGCATCAATTTCCTTCCCTTTATTATCGCGATAAAAAGATAAATGAGCATCAATTGCTTGAGTGTAAACATACAAATCTTTCATTACTTGATTTTCAAAGATTAACCCTAATGTATTTAGGTCTTTATAAAAATCATTAGGTGATTTTACATCTAAGACATGACTAACTAATGAAGTATCACAAAAGTAAGTCTTGGGAGTTGTTGTAATTTTGTTAGATGTTCTAATATTGGTATTGCACCAACAAGGAATATCAAATAATATGTGACAATCATATAGAATATGAATGAATTTAGTGATAGTTTCACGATTAGCAAAATCTTTTAATTCTTGAGCAATATTATTAATAGATATTTGTGTACATGTTCTTCTGGCTATTGCTGCCATAATTCTTCTAAATAATCTCGGGTTTGGTCGCATACTGTACAAAGATTTCAAGTCCATGTTTAAGATAGAATCGATGTATTGTTCAATTATGACACTTGGATTATCATCATTAGTAGCGATAATTTGTGGTCATCCACCAATATACAAATAGTTAACAACAGTTTCAAAATTAATCATATTTGATATTTGTGGTAATTGATTATTTTCAAAAAGTTTAGATAAAGAAATTGATTGATCGTTGGGTAAATCAAAGATTTCAGCAAAGGTTAAAGTTTGAATATTCATTCTCCCTATTCTTCCAGCACCACTATGAAAAACCTTTCCTTGTAATAATGGAGTACTAGAACCAGTAAGAATAAATAGACCAGTCTTTTTATCAATAGGAGTTTTATCAATTTCTCGACGAATAATATCTCATATTGGTGGATAAATTTGTCATTCATCAATTAAACGTGGTTTTGCACCGTTTAATATTTGATCTTGATTAATATTTATAATAGTTTCTGTCTTATCATCAAATTCTATTGAAGATTTTGCTATAGTTTGAGGATAAACAAGTTTTACCTGAAAATTTTGGTCCTGTGACAAGTACTGCTCCCATAGATTTTAGTAATTCTTCAAGCTTTTTTTGTGCAATTCTTTTTATAAACATATAAAAATTATAACAAAACCGACAACTATTACTACATAAAACCAGCAACTATTACTAGATAAAACCAGCAACTATTACTAGATAAAACCGACAACTATTACCATTTTTATTAAATTTAATTTCCTTTTTTTCTACATTAAAGTTTCCTTTTTTTCTACATTAGACTTTCCTTTTTTTCTACATTAGAATAATTTTTATATATAATATAAACATGATTAAAAGATTATTGCAAGAAAAATTACAATATTATTTAGAACAAGCTGGAGGAGTACTATTAACTGGTCCGAAGTTTTGTGGTAAAACATATTTATCTGAAATTGTTTGTAAATCTTCATTTTTCATTACTGAAGAAGATACAGACAATATGTTAGTTAATTACAATATTGAAGAAATTCTACAAGGAGAATATCCTCGTTTAATTGATGAGTGACAAAGAACACCAAATGTTTGAACACAAATTAAAAGAAGGATTGATGTAGGAGTTGATGGAAAAAAGAAAGGATTATACATCTTAACTGGATCAACAACACCATTTGTTGGTAAGAGTCCGCTCGATTCAGCATCAGGAAGAATCTATCAATTAAATTTAGCAACCCTAACTTTTGCTGAAATATTAACTTATCATAATATTCCTTTAATTTCTTTAAGTGAGTTAGAAAAAGACCCCACAATTTTTAAACCTCTAAAAAATCCTTTAACTCACGATGAAGTTAATAATTGATTAATCCAAGGTGGTTGACCACAAATAATCAGTAATCACAATATTGAATCTCATTTGTTTGCAGAACAATATATCAATAGTTTAAATAAAAAAGATGCTGCATTAAGTAAATTTAGAGTTAACAGCAAGACATTAAATGCTATTCTTGTTTCTTTAGCTCGATTAGATGGTTCACAATTAAATCGTCAAACTATTTTAAAAGACATCGATTATGCTATTGATGATCGTACATTAGTAACATACTTAAATTTACTCTATAACCTAGAAGTTATCTTTGATATTACTCCTTGATGAAATTTGAATCTCAGATCTAAATACAAAATGAGAACAAAACCAAAAACTTATTTTTGTGATACCTCTTTAGTTTGCTATTTGCTAAAAATTAATCATGTTAAACAAATGTATGGAGATTTAAAAACTACAGGGATTATTTTTGAAAATCAAGTAATGAAAGATTTAACAGTATATGCTAAAGTACTAAATGCAGAAATTTTCTTTTTCCGTGATGAAGAAGGTAATGAGATTGATGCTATTATGGAATTTAAAGATGGTTCATGATGAGCTATTGAAATTAAACTTTCTAAGTACGAAGCATATCAGGCTATTAAAAAACTAGATGAGTTAAAGTTCATCAGTTATAATGGAGCTCGTCCTGAACCTACTTTAAGATTAGTTATTACTGATTCTGAGCAAGCCATTAAAGTTAAGGATGGAATGTACATCATTCCTCATACTTGTATTAAACCGTAAAACT
>JAHHTI010000062.1 GCA_020024735.1 Mycoplasmataceae bacterium
TTATATTTTTTATTATCTAAAAGTTTTAAGTCATTTAAAAACTCATCTACTAACTTATCTGTAATCTCTCTAACATTTTTAACTGCTAAATCTTTTGCTTTTGCATACTCAAGTATTTCATCTGCAAAAGTATCTTTAATAAGCCTTTTTCTTATGCTATTAGGTATAGAATAAGGTTGAAAATTTTTCTCTATCTTTTGAGATTTATCCCAAAAAAGTATATGGGTATGATAGTTATTAGATTTTTCGTGTACTGCACATATAAACTGAAAATCTTCTCGTTTTATGTTGTTTTCTTCTCTTATTGTATTTATATGCTTTTGTATGTAATTTTCCCAACCCTTTAAATCTTCTAAATTTAACTTATTTGTATCTTCTTTTTTAATAGCTATCATACCTTCATATATAGCAATTCCTTTTTTAGTATTTTCTAAAACTATTTTAGCTATATCTTTACTATCTTTAAAATGTAAAATTTCATTATTTCCAACCTTACCTATAAGCCCTGTTCTTTCTTCCATATTTTTTAATACTTTAGGGCGATGCCCTATGTATAAAGTATAATTGTAATTTAATCTTGCTCTTTGTTCTTTATTTCTTACTTTTAGATTTTTTATTTCCTGTGTGTATACTATTTTAGAAATATTACTACCTCCATTAAAAATAGATTCAATAAAAAATTAATTATTAACTATAAAAAGTTTAATAGTTTAAATACTTTTCCAAATATAATTTATATAAATCACCTCTGGTTCTATATCAAGCTTATATATTTTAAAAGTTTAATATATCATATTAATATGATTATTAAAAGATTATTAGAAGAAACACTTAAAGAAAATCTAAAATTATTTGGAGCTATTGTGATTACAGGGCCAAAGTTTTGTGGTAAGACATTTCTAGCTTCTTTGTTAGCTAAATCAACTTTTATTTTTGAAGATATTAGCAGTATTGAATTCTATAAAGTTAATAAAGAATATGTCTTATCTGGGCCATATCCAAAATTAATTGATGAATGACAAATATGTCCAAGAGTTTGAGATAATGTGAGAGTAAAAATTGATTCATTAGCAGGACAAGATAATAGCGGTTTGTTTATTCTAACAGGTTCATCATCTCCCTTACAATCAAATGAAGTATTTCATACCGGTGTAGGAAGAATTGATATCTTAAATTTAACTACTCTAACCTTTGCGGAAATATTAAATCTTGATGCTACTAATTCTATCTCTCTGATGGATTTATTTGATAATAAGGAAATTAATTTATCCATTAGTAACCAATTTAGTTTTTCACAATTAATCGATTATTTAATTAATGGTGGATGACCTGTAATATTTGATAAAAAACTAAACAATGCTAAACATATTAGAAAAAACTATATTGAATCAGTCATTAATCTAGAAGCCATTAAAGAAACTAGTTTGAAAGTTTCACCAAACACTTTTAGAAAGATTATGAAATCGATGGCTAGAAGAGTAGGAACACAAAAATCACTAAACTCTGCCTATAAAGATTTAGGCCAAAGTATTTCTAAAATCACTTTTGATAAATATATCCAAGTAATGTATGACTCACAAATGTTTTTTGATGTTAGTGTATGAGGTAATGAAAACATTAGATCAAGTTATAAAGTCTTAACCAAACCAAAGATTTATATGTGTGATACTTCTTTGATTTGTGAAATTCTGGAAGTTCATAGCGAAACTGATTTTATTAATGATATGAATACATTAGGTTTCATTTTTGAAAATCAAGTTATGAAGGATTTATCAACTTACGTACAAGTATTAGATGGAAAGCTTTATTACTATCGTGATGAAAACGGCAATGAAGTCGATGCTATTATTGAATTACCTGATGGTAGATGGGGAGCAATTGAAATTAAATTATCTTTTGAAAGTGCTCTTGATGCAGTAGAAAAACTTGATAAGACCATAAAAACAATGAAAATCAATAGCAAGAGAAATAGTGAACCTACATTCAAATGTATTATTTGTAATGGTAATTCTATCGGTAAGAAGAATGATACATATATTATTCCCCACACCTTAATCAGACCTTAAAAGTAAGGAGTGCTATAAACCATAGACTATTTATTTAATTCATTTGAAGCTTGAGATTACTATCCAATTAATTAAGGTCTTAATAGTGTATGAGGAACAATATATACTCCATTTTTATCTTGATAGGTTTGGTCACAATTAGTAATAATCATACAAAACTTAGGTTGGTGTTTCTTTTCTTCAATATTAAGCGTTTTAATAACCTTCATTAGTTTCTCACTGGCTGTTAAAGCAGTAGTTAATGAAAGCTTAATTTCAATAGCAGCTCATTCTCCATTATTAAGTTCTAAGATGGCATCGATTTCATTACCATTAGAATCACGGTAGAAATATAGTTTAGCGCCAATACATTGGGCATAGACAGTTAAGTCTTTCATCACTTGTGTTTCAAAAATAATGCCAGTTGTATTACCATCATTAAGGAATTGGTCAATATTGGTAATGGATAATAGATGACATACTAGTGAAGTATCACAAAAATAAGTTTTTGGTTTAGTTCTTAAATCATAAGGTGAATGAATGTTTCTATTCTTTCAAGGGAAGACATCAAAAATTACATCATTATCATAAAGTAATTTAAGATATTTATCGAGAGTTGCTATATTAATATCTCCTCTAAAATCTTTAATAATAGTTGATTTATTAATTTGTGATGCTGATAAACGGGCGATTGATTTTAATAGTTGTAATAAATCACTAGGATTCTTCTTAAACACATACCCGTATTCTTGTTCTTCCTTAGTTGTAATTTTAGTTAGGGCAGTAACATAATTCTTAATTAAGAACATATAATCCAAATCTTGATGAGAAATAATTGAAGGTCATCCTCCTTTTAATAACATTTCATCAACATCTTCAACACTGTATTGATTATTAATATTCTTGAATGGTTTACCTAAAAATAAATCATTCAAAGAAATAGTATGACTTTCGTCAAGGTTTAAGATTTCACAAAAGGTAAGAGTTTGCATTTGAATTCACGCAGCTCTTCCAAAACCAGAGTGATCAATTTCCTTAGCATTGATGGGTTTAGAAGAACCTGTCAATAAGAATAAACCGGTGTTACTTTCATTTCTAATATCAACTTCATGTCTGACACTATCAAAAATTTGTGGATAGATTTGTCATTCATCGATTAGTCTAGGATTATCCCCTTTTAAGAAAACATTATCTCCTAGTCTTGCAATGTCTTCAACAACTCTTGGAGTAATATAGATTTGGGAATTAGCATATTTTTGTGCTGCAAAGGTTTTACCACAAAATTTAGGTCCTGTGATAAACAACATCCCGATATTTTTAAGTGCTTTTTCAATTTCTTTATAAGCTAATCTTTTAATTTCCATGTTTTATATTCTATATAAAAAATATCATAATAGCAAAAAAAGATAAAACATAATAGCAAAAAAAGATAAAAGATAATAGCAAAAAAAGATAAAATTAGGATTTTTGATTTTGCTCATTTTTAGTTACTACTGATTAGCATTTAGTTTTCGATAAAACTTTATATAATATATATAAAGTGTTATGAATAAAAGGAGTACATTATGGATTTTAAAAATTCCAAAACCTATGCTAATTTACAAAAAGCCTTCCAAGGTGAATGTATGGCTTATACTAAATATCAATTCTATGCTAAAAAAGCTAAGAAAGAAGGAATGAACATTGTGAGTGACATTTTTGATGAAACTGCTCACAATGAAAAAGAACATGCTAAATTGTTTTTTAAGAAGTTAAATGAAGGTGATATTCCTTTAACAACCGAAAACCTATTAGATTGTATTGCTGGTGAAAGACACGAAGACCAAGAACTATATCGTGGTTTTGCTCAAGTAGCACAAGAAGAAGGTTATCAAGATGTGGCTAAATTATTTAATCTAATTGCTGATATTGAACATCACCACTGCAAAAGATATGAAAGCATCTTAGCCCAAATTAAAAATAACGAACTATTTAAAGATACTGATGAAATTATGTGAATTTGTAGCAACTGTGGGCATATTCATAAAGGAAAGGAAGCGCCTGAAGTATGTCCTGTATGTGCTCACCCAAAAGCATACTTCACTAAATTAAATGAAAAATAAATTAATTATCTTCTCAGGATCATCAGGTGTCGGTAAAGGAACAATCCTTGCTAAGTTATTTGCTGACCCTTCTTTAAAATTAAAGTACTCGATTTCTTTAACTACTCGTCCACCGCGAGAACATGAAGTCCACGGACAACATTATTTCTTTGTCAGTCATGAAGCATTTGACCAAGCCATTGCTAAAGGTGAACTTTTAGAATGAAATGAATTTATTGGTAATAAGTATGGGACACAAAAACAATTTATTCAAAACACTTTAAATGAAGGTTTTTCTCCTTTATTAGAAATTGAAGTGAATGGTGCTCAAAATGTGATGAAGAATTATGATGGAGAATACATTTCTATTTTCATCGTGCCACCTTCAATGGAAGAATTAAGAAGAAGATTATCCTCAAGACAAACTGAAAGTGCTGCTGAAATTGATAAGAGAATGCAAGAAGCTATTCATGAAATCAGTTGTAAAGATAAATATCAATATGTGATTGTCAATGATGATGTTGATCGTTGTGTTGCTGAAATTAAGGACATTTTAAGAAATGCTTAATTTTTTTAACTATACTCTAAAAGATTTACAAGAACTATTGTTGGCTAATGGCTTTAAAAAGTTTAATGCACAACAAATCTTTGATTGGGTATATAAGAAATACCAAACTGATTTTAGTCAAATGTCTAATCTTTCCAAAGCTTTGGTTGTTTGATTACAAGAACATATGTATTTCTCAGGTCTAAGTGAACAAGTAAAACAGGTTTCTAAAGATGGTACTACTAAGTTTTTGTTTAAACTAGAAGATGGTAATCAAATCGAAACGGTATTAATGCACTTTGATTACGGTAATTCTATTTGTGTGACTACCCAAGTGGGTTGTAATATGGGTTGTAAGTTTTGTGCTTCTGGACAATTAAAGAAAGTTCGTAATTTAGAAGCTTGTGAAATTGTGATGCAAGTGTATTACTTAAATAAATACCTTTATACCAATAACCAACCTTTAATTAGAAATATTGTGGTAATGGGGATTGGTGAACCTTTGGATAACTATGAAAACCTTTCGCGATTTTTAAACATTGTAAGAGATGATCACGGGATTGGTATTGGTTCGCGAAAGATTACAGTATCAACTTGTGGATTAGTACCACGCTTTGATGATTGAATTCGAGATTTCCCTCAAGTTGGCTTAGCGATTTCCCTTCATGCTCCTAATGATACCATTAGAAGTAAAATTATGCCTATTAACCAAGCTTATAATATTTCTCAATTAATGCAAGCAGTCAAGAAATATATTAATGCTACTAATCGTCGTATTACATTTGAATATATTCTTATTGATGGTATCAATGATACGACTGCTTGTGCCCAAGAATTAGCAGCTCTTGTCAAAGATATTCTTTGTTATATTAATCTTATTCCCTGAAATCCGGTTAACAATACTAC
>JAHHTI010000063.1 GCA_020024735.1 Mycoplasmataceae bacterium
GCTAATAGATAATAGAAGATTGTTATTAATACAAAAAGCATTGTGACATCTGCTAGTAAATTAAAAAATACAATTAATGCTTCTAGATTAGCAGGCACTAAAACTTCTAATGGAATAACAACTATTAGTAATACTAATGATACCAGCAATGATAATGAACAAATCTTAATGTGTTTTCTTATCATCGACTTTAATGTTTCACTATCATCAGCATATTCATTGGAAGTAAATCATTGCTTAAAACATAATATAAAGATAAAAGCAATGGGAAACAAAAGGACAAGAAGTATTCCTAATGTTATCTTTTTATTTTTAGCCATACTATCAATATTATTTAACTTCACAATTGACAAGATGATAAAAACTGATATAGCAATACAAGGAATAATGCATGTGTATGGAATTATTCCATATCCATTATCTCTATCTAGGAAAACAGCTATCCCGATTAATAATGAATAACACAATGAAATTAAAAATGTAATCAATGTATATTTAAATATTTTCTTATATTGACTAAACATTAAATTCATACTCCATCTGTACCCTTAGCATTTCATACTAAAAATCTAAATTTACATTGAGTTCTTTCCTTAAAATTTTTGATATATGTAACACCTTTGTCAATAACTGTTTGAAGAGCATCTGGTAATTGACCACTAAAGCTAGCAAATGCTTCAGCTAGTACTGTACCATCTCCTGTTGTAACAAAAGCAAGAACACCTGCAGCAAGTTGAATACCTCATCATAATTCAGATCATAATCTAAGACCCATAGCTATGAATTTCATACCAATAGCTTCTCAATAATATTTCTTGGTAATACGGCCACATCTAGCATTTTGAGGTGCACTAGCTTCTTCTTTAAATTCTTCATATGTTTCAAATAGTGTTTGTGATATTTGATTATTAATAGTTGCTTCATCATAATCATTCAACAATTGCTTATAGATAAAATTGTTTTTATCAAATTGTACATCTTGCTTAATTTGTTCATATGTTACATTTTCATTTACTTCAACATAATCACCACTAGTTCTATATGTGTTAGCAACTGAATTTTTAAATAATAAAGCATCTAACGATTTAGCAGATGATACGGTAATCATTTCATTAAATAAATCTTTTGGAACAATTTCTTTATGTGTATTCTTATTACTGTTAATAACAATTGGAACAGCAATGCTTGTAGCAATAACTCCAGCTCCTAAAATTGAACCGGCTATGATAATAATATTTCTTGTCTTGCGTTTCATAAAATCTCCTTCAATCCTTCTAATTTCATTATATATTAGAAAATTTCAAAAACTTATATAAAGTATTATTAAATACTAATGCTTATTTTTATTTTTTTTAAAGTGGTTAAAAAAATTAGAGATAACATCATTTATACTCCTAAAAGTACATAATGCTTGCCATCTAATACATTATGAATAAAGCTCCTTTTATACGTTCTTTGGTGATGCCTACCAGTAGTTATAGACAAATATGATATTCTTTGATTTTTAGTATTAGCGGATTTTTGTATAGGTAGTAGATAGAACAAAAAATATCTGGTTACCCAGATATTTTTGAATAATGAATCCTTAATTAAGAAAATTAAGCAATTTCGACTTTAGCACCAGCTTCTTCGAATTTCTTCTTCATTTCAGCTGCTTCTTCAGGTTTTACACCTTCTTTAACAACTTTAGGAGCTCCGTCAACTAATGCTTTAGCTTCCATTAATCCTAAACCTGTAATTTCTCTAACAACTTTAATAACACCAACTTTGTTAGCACCAGCATCTGTTAATTTAACAGAAACTTCACTTGGAGCTTCAGCAGCAGCAGCTCCTGCAGCTGCAACAGCTACTGGAGCAGCAGCACTAACACCGAATTCAGTTTCGATTGCTTTGATTAAGTCGTTAACTTCTAAAATAGTCATTTCTTTTAATGATTCAATAATTTGTTCAGCTGTTAATTTAGCCATATTTATTTCTCCTTTTTAATTTATTTTATTATTTCTTAAACACTCTTATTATTGAGGTTTGTTTTCAGCTACTGCTTTAAGTGCGTATAAAAAACTTCTGATGGGTGAAGTAAGGCATGATAAAAACATCCCATATAAACCTTCACGATTAGGAATAGCAGAAAGTTCTTTAACTTGTTCAACATTAATGAATGCACCATTAATGTAACCACCTTTGATCTTAATGAATTTGTTTTCTTTTTCAATATCAGCAACTGCTTTAAAGACACTAATTTCATCTTCAAATGCAATAGCTACAGCATTAGGACCTGTTAATAAAGCGTCAAATCCAGTGATATTGGCACTTTTTAAAGATCTTTCAAGGATATTGTTTTTTAAAACACATAACTTAGACCCAGCTTTTTTCATTGATTTTCTCACATTAGTGATTGTGGCAGCTGTTAGTCCTTGGTATTCAAAAATAACGAAAGATTTTGCAGAGCTAAAATATTCAGATACAGTTTTTACTTGTGATTCTTTCTTAGCAATGATGGCTTTCATATTTTTCCTTTCTTTTTGCAATATACAAAAAATCTTCCATGCAAGCATGAAAGACAGTATACTAGTAAAATTAAAAAATTTTGACTTAGTTCCTCGGTAACATTATTTAAGGAAAATCCCGTTACTGTCTTTGGCACATTGCTCTTTTATTATATAATATTTTTTTAAATATTAAGGTTATTTTGATTCACATTTTCTTCTATGATGAATTTTAAGAATGAGGATAATAATAACAATTGGAGAAAAATACATTCCTAACATTCCAATTGTATAAATGGCTTGATTGTACTTTCAATTGGTTACAGTATCTACACCTCATATGGCTAAAATGTAAACAAACATTCAATAAAAAAATGGGAGAGCACTTGTAGATAACATCATACAAAGGATTAATCTTTTCACATCCATATCTACAAAACTCATATTTATAAAGTAAAAAATAAGTCCAAAAGATACACCAATACCGATTAGAGTCAGCAATAAAATTCAATCAATAAAAGTTCGTTCTAATGAGAAGTAGTCTGCATCTTCGTTTTCATAACTATATGGAGTGGTACTATTTTGAATAAACTTCTCAGCTTTTTTTAAGAAAAAAATAAAAGGAATTCCAAAAAAGAAGCAACTCAAAACTTTAGATGTAGTATATTCATCTGCTAGTAATGGATGTTTAGATAAAAAGATTCTTCTGGAAAAAATTATGAAAGGAATCATCGGTATAAACATAAATTCAAGTCAAGTTAAAATAACTGAAAAAATAAAAAATGGAAGCAATCAATCATTTTGGGAAATATTGAATTTTGTACCACAGAAATAAAAGAAGACAATATTAGGTATTAACATTAAGAAATTTATTAGACAAGATCATATTTGAACTTTCTTAAAATGTTTAAAAGCAGCCGCCAATAATTGGTTGTCATCTTGAGTTATAGTTTGCTTATTGATTAATGTCATAAATTCGTTATTCATTGTTTTCCTTTTTATAAAAGATAGTTGCAAAAGGATTATGTAATCTAGCCTCTTCGTTTTCCAAATATGATTTTCGTGCACTAACCTTAGTAGCAATGTTTATTGTTTTTTCTATTTTTGCATTGTTATAAGAAAGCATATATGTAACATTACTTTGAGTATCATTTGTTGATAATTTTAATGATAAGAGATTAGGGATATATTTATAACTAGATAATAAAGATGTATCAAAAGCAGTATCAATGGTATTAAAATTGGCATTTATCTCTTGATAATTTTTTGTTGTTATCTCATTGACTTTTAATGCATCCATAATTTTAGAAATTAATGTGGCATCATCAGTAATTTTAAAAATTTTGCTAGTGATTCTGTTATGATAGTTAAATTTTGCAACAACTAATCCAGAATCACCATCAAGCAATAGATAGTCAACATTAATATCAGCACGATTGATATTAGCATCATCACTTTGGGATAGTTTTGCACCATAGATAAAATTCTTGATATATTCATTATTTTCATTTAGGTAAGAAGGAACAAAAACATTATCACTAATAATTCCATCACCTATATTAACTCAAAAAGATTGTGAGTTGGTTAAGAAGCCCGAAATAGGTACTACTAATTTATCGAATTTGGATGATTCTTGGAAATTAACACAAAAGTTTGCTGTACCATTTGAATTATCTGGGTTTTCAATCGAAAAACTAGAAATATTAGAAGTATCAAATGAATTATTTAAAACTATTCCTCATTCTTTTAAATCTTCTTTATTTGTTCCGATTTTATCAATTTTATAATCTGATGGAAGGAAAGAATCTTTGTATTTTAAGTCAATTTTGGAAAATACACTATTAACGTTAGGAATAATTTTTCCACCATTTTCTGATATTTTATTAAGTGTATTATCAAATAACTTTATATAGCCTGGTAAAACAATAAAATTAAACAGTAAAACAAATGCCATAAGAACATACAAATACGGGCGTTTTTTTTGATTATTCATTACTTTATTATATAAGAAATCTTGTTAATAAATTTAGTAAAATCCTGTTAAAAACAATTGTTAAAAAACAATTTTGTTAATAAAATGATACAATTAAAATATGAAGGATTCAAAGAGTAAATCTTGATACAAATGAACGCCTCTATTACCGATATTTTTGTGTATCTTTCTCGTTGCACCTAGTTATATTGGAATACTCTCGAGTTTATCAAATTCTCATGATTCATATGATACAAAATTCGTCCCAAAAGTTGATGAAATATTTAGTAATATAAATTTGAAATATAAAGATAAATTTTTACCTTCAGAATATAAACTTGATGAATTTGTATCTACTACGGATTCTATAGATTTATCATTATTAAGTAAAGTAGGTATTACGTTAAAGAAACCGTTAATTGATAATAATATTAGTTCTGTCTATATTGATAATCCGGATGATGAAAAAGGAACTGCTGATTTATACATTAAATTTGAAAAAAAGTATAAACCTATCATTATTCATGTTACTGGTTTTCTTACTACTAAAAATTCCCTTTCCGTTAAAATTGATAATGATTCATTTAAAGATTCAAAAGGTGAAAGAATTTATGTTGTACCTTCGTATTTCCAACATAACCCTAACTATTTAAAACAATTTATTAGTCTGAATGATCAAGAAATCAATAAGAATGATATAACAATTGATTATTTATATATTGATGATAATTCTGGAAAATTTATTGCTAGTTTTAATTACAAAGAAAAAACCTTTAGTAAATTATTATATTCTACTAATACACAAACTTTGTTAAACGGAATCAATATTTCTATAAGACCCGAAATTTCTAAACAAGACGCAAAACAAATAACAACTAATTTTAATACATTTGAAAAAGTTTATGATACTAATAAGTTAACTAACTATAAATGAGTAGATGAATTATTGTTATTTGACTTTTCTTTTAATGATATCAAAAGCAAAGTTACCTATATCTTATCATACAACGGTGAAACATCTAATGTAACAATTGATATAGTTTGTAAATACATGGAAGCTCAATCTAAATTATTCAATAATATAGTTTATTTCACTCCATACTAT
>JAHHTI010000064.1 GCA_020024735.1 Mycoplasmataceae bacterium
ATAAAATATTTAATATCACCAAGTTCCAAAAAGTTATTAATAAAGATGTATCAACATTACTATTAGTTTTGATTTCTTCTGATTTTTTAGTAAGTCCTCTTTTTTTTATTTGTCCTATTATTTTATGTTTACTGCTTTTAATCAATCGATTAAAGAAAACTATGAATTATGAAAAAATTAAGACTACTGATGCTCTTGAAATTTGTGTCATCCTAACTACTTATATCTTTTTGTTACCTTTTTTAATGTTAATGCTAAGTTCTGTTTGTGAAGAAGAACTTTTATGTTCTTTCACAGATTTTAATGGTTTAAGTAACAAAAATGTAATAACTCCTAATTTTAAAAAGACTGATACATGATTTAATAAATTACATTCGTTTTTATTGAATGATTACTTTGCTTCTAAATTTTTTCTAAAATGATAATTTTTAACTAAATACTTAAGTTATTTTATTTTTTATAAGGAGCATCTATGTTATATCTAATTAAATCGTTATTTAGATATACCTTCAAAAATAAATTATCTACTTGTTTATTATCATTATTAGCAATTATTGGTGTTTTTTTATTATTATCATTATCCTTATTGTCTAATAATCTTCAAGGTTCATATAATAAATTAGTGAATGAAGGAAATCTAGGTAACATTGTCATTAATGAAAATTATTCAAATTCTATTAAAAATAGTACCACTGTCTTTGATGAAGAAGCAGCTAAACTAGAAAATGAACGATTATTTAAAGAATGATTAAATACAGAATTTAATAAAACTTCTAAAGATAATTTTGAATTCCGGGAATTCACTTCACTTGACTATACTAACACTGCTAATGGTAAGGCAATGAAAGTAATTGCTTATGATAATAATTTTACAGTTGATAAATTAGTCATTTATCAAGGACAAAAACTCTATAATGATACTTTTAATTTTGGTGATTTAATTGCTAATGCTAATTGAAAAAGTGATGAACTCAGTGCTCAAATGGCACGGAGAGAAATTGTTTATTTAGCTACTAAAGCTTATTGGACAGATGATGGAATAGCTAAAACATTTAGTAATGCTAGTAATCCTAATTCTGCAATTAGTTTATTAACTAGCAACAATCAATCTAGCCAAGCTTTATTTGATCCTAAGACCTGAAGTGGTAAGACTGGTAAAATAGGTACATTAGGTAAATATATTCAAGCATGATTTGATCCAAGCACAAAATATTATCGTCCTCTTTTATCAAAAGGATATCGGTTAAACTTTGAAATTTATGTAGGTGTAAGTAAACCAAAAGTAGTTGGTAATATCATCAACTATGGTTCACAATTTGCAGTTATTCCTGATTATGTATTACAAGATCAACATAAAAAAATCCTTCCTTTAGATTGATATCAAAAAATTCAAGCTGGATTAAGTAAAGAAAATTATTTCTCTCAAACTGAATTTGAAAACAAAGTAATGAATGCTATTCCTGAAGAATGTAAGATTTATGTAGATGCTTTACCTTATGTTATTGTTGGGACTGGAATATCTCCAGATTTTATGTATCCAGTTTATTCATTAGAAAGAATTACTCCTAATATTCATGAAGAAGCTTTATTGTATACTACTCAAGGTGGTTTTGATAATTCTTTAAATGCTAACCGTTCGAATCCAGTGGATAAATTTATAGTTGCTAAATGTAAAACAGACCCTAGTTTAGCCGTAAAAATCATTAATCAAGAAATCCCTAAATATATGACGACTGCTGGACAAACTTGGTGTTATTTATCAGATGATCCCAACAATACAATGCAACCAACTGCTATTAGATTATTATTTCTACCAAAACTAGTGCAAATGCAAACTATTATTAGTAATGTTCTATCTATCTTTATTTTAATTTTAGGGATTACTATCTTTATTATTATGCTAAAGAAATTCATACGTGATAATCAAGTTTCACTAGCTATATTAAGAAGTAACGGTTACCAAAAAAGAAGTGTTATTTGATCTACTGCATTATTTGCAGTTATTCCAAGTGCTATTGGAGGAATTATTGGTTATTTAATTGCATGAATTACTCAAGGATTTATGCTAAATATTTATTCTTTCTATTGGATTATTCCTACAGCTTTAAGTTCTTATAACGTCTTAATATTGCTTGGAGCTATATTAATTCCACTATTAATTCTAGGAAGTTTCTGTGTAATAGCAGCTACCATTATTATCCGTCGTCCTCCTGGAAGACTAATGAATGAATCTTCTAAATTCTCAGTTTCACGACTTTCTAAAATTATGTCAAAACCGATTCCTAGTTTCAAAATTATGCCTAAGTTTAGATTATCAGTAGCTTTTAGTTCATTTAGTAGATTGTTGGTTTTAGTTATTATGTTATCGCTTTCTTCTTCAGCCTTAATCTTTGCTTTTGGAACAACTAACAAATTTAGTGATACTAAGCAAATTACCTATGTAGATAAAAAATACAATATGAACTTTGAATTAGAAACTCCAACTCTACAAGGCGGACAATATTTTCGAAGTACATTTGAAAATGCTGGAAAACCAATCTTTGATGATAAACAACAATTATTAAACTTCAATGTAAGTGCAATTGATGACACCTATGGTAATTCGAAAGGATTAGATAAAAAAATTAGTACTTCTACTCCTATTAATACATTGTGAAGTTATTTTCGGGGAGATAAGGCGAAAGATCTTAATGCTTTTGGTCAAATAGTTAATAACTTAATGCCATCTATGAATGATGGAACATGACAAACTGATGATATTAATTATTTAAAGAATAAAATGTCTACCCAAATCTATACTGATGCCAATGCGGCTGGTAACAATCCTTGAGATATTGCCCGTTCTTTAGCTCCTGAAAATGTCCAAAACTATTCCAAAAAATTAACCACTGAATTAATGCAAAAGGTTTTTAATGATCCTACCATTTATTTTACTCCTGAAGTATTAAAGGATTTTCCTACTTGACCAAAGGCTAGTTTAGAAAATAAAACAATGAAACAAATTTTATTAAATAGTAACAGTGTGAAAGCAGTAGATGATAATTCTAATCCTAGTATTATTACTTTTCAAAATGAAGAAGATGGTAAATGATATACGTTAGATAGTACCAATGGATTATGAATGAAAAATGATTTTATTGATACTATGGGTTACTTAATGACAGTTGCTACTGAAAAAAACTACAGTGATTTGTTTTATAAACTTGTTTATGATGATATTTGTATGGATGAAACAGATGAAACCTATACTTATGTAAACACTCAAGTTGTAGCAGGAATGAATACTCAAGAACCAGTAAAATTAATCGGTATCAAACCTGATTCCACTAAAATTGAATTAAAGAATGATAAAGAAGAAAATTTGAATGATTTATTATGAATTAACCAAGATGAAAAACTTTTTGCCCATCCACAAAATAATGAAGCAATACGTATTCATGATATTTATTCACATATTGATACCACTAAACCACAAACCATCATTATCAATAAATCAGCTGCCTATCAATATGGTTTAAAGATTGGTGATATCATTACCTTTGATCCTACCAATGAAGCTACTAGATTTAATCCTCATAATGTATATGGAGAAGATATTAACAAGCAAACCTATCAATTTAAAGTTGTCGGTATTTACCGTTCAGCACAAAATCCTGAATTTTATATCAACCAAAGAGTAGCTAACAAAATGTTACATCTAGATAATCCTAAAATTTTAGCTCATGCTTACTATGATCCTCAAACCAAATTAGCTGATGGAACTTGAAAACAAAGTTATCAAATTGATCCATTCAACGCTTTCTTCACTTCTAGTGAAAACCCTAAAATTGTTACTAGTACGCTAACTTTATATTCAATAACAGGTTTAGGAATAGCAGATGACAAATTTGCTAATAAACCTACTCAAAGAATTGCTATCGAAAAAAGTATTGGTCTTAACACAACTACTTTAGCTATTAATGAACCGAAACTAAATTTTCTTCAACAAGGAAAATTGGATTTAGCTTATGCTTTAGGATTTGTTAATGCTGACCAAACTCAAGGTGATATAACCCAATTAAATAACTATGTGAAACAATTAATTACTACTTATAAAAATGAACATCCTGCAGATAATAATGGTGCAGTAGCAGAAGCTATTACTGGAGAAATTTTAAAACAATTGATAAATACTTACAATGAAGATGTCTTCTATTCTACTGTTCATAATGTAGGTTCTGTACAAATGTTCCAACAATTATTTGATAATACTTCTAAGTTATGTAACAGTTTACTAATCATTATTATTACCATTATCTTTATAATTTCTATCCTATCATCAATTACAATTGCACTAGATTTATTAAATTCTTCTTTAGCTTTAGCTGGAGTATTAAAAGCATTAGGATTTAGTGATTTAAAAAATACCATTACCTTTACTTCAATCTTTATTCCTTCTTTAATTCTAGCCAGTGGTATTTCGATAGGTTTATCTTTCTTCTTATTTGATGTCTTTACTAAATTTGTTTATTCTTTCTCCAACATTCTCTTAGATCTTTCATTGTTGTGATACCTACCAATTGCTTCTTTAGCAATTATTGGAGTACTAATTATCTTAATATTAGCTTATTATTATAAAGTTCTTAAGAATAAGAATATTCCAGAATCTATTGCAAGATATTAACGTTCTTAATTTATTAAGTTTTAATCTAATCATTAATATTTTTATTCATGAAGAACTACCTAAATTTTGTTCTTTAATATAGTGTTAATTAGATTTAACACTTGATTGTTAATTACACTTAACATATATGTTATAATATAGATATTATGGACAGATTTGAGAATTATAAAAGAAAATTATTAGCTATAGATGTTAATGTTCCCTACAAAAGAGAAATCTTTGATCTTTGCTATGATATTTTAAAGCGTGGTAATCTTTGCCTTATTGGTTTAAGACAGATTGGTAAAACTACACTTATGGAACAATTAGGATTAAAGTGATTTCACGAGCACATCAAATGTGCTGACGATGGTAAATTATCCAAAGCTGTTAATGATGAAGACAAGATTCTCTATCTTAATCTGAAAAACTTTATATCTTCTTTAAATCCTCATGTTGATGTCTATGATGAATTATGAAGGCTACTCACTAATGATAAGTATCAAATAATTCTTATTGATGAAATACAAGAATTAAATAATTGAACTGATTTTTTACAAACTGTAATTGATATGAACAATCGTGCAAAATTTATTGTTAGTGGTTCTAATTCATTAGCTTTATTAAAAGAAACAATGGTTGGAAGAATTAATTATATTGATGTACTACCTCTTTCATATTTAGAATACAAAGCTATTTGAAATATCCAAGATGATGAAATAGAACAATATTTAAAATATGGTTCTTATCCTAAATCATGAATTAATTATGATATTCAAACTCAATACGAAGAATTAGTATCCAATATTATTATTGACAAAATTATTATGGACGATTTAAAGAACAATGTGGATGGTAAT
>JAHHTI010000065.1 GCA_020024735.1 Mycoplasmataceae bacterium
TTATTATAAAGAAAATTATTAATTAAGATAATTTATTTTTATTTTGAAGGTCTTTCAAAATAATATTACACATTAATAGTAATATCTCTCTTTGATATCTTCTATCATTCGTTTAATGCTTGTGTTTATCATTAGTATTAGAAGATGAACTACCTTATTTTCTCTTCTTAATAAAGAAGTAGATTCCTAATCCGATAGCAATTGCCCCTAAAATAGCACATACTACAATTGCTCATACTCATCCCGGAGTACCACTATTACTACTGGTTGTAGACGGTCTTGTTTCTTCTGGTTGAGTAGAAGATGCATATCTAAAACCAGTTCCTCGCATTTCCATTTCTTTCGGAGTACTTACAAATCATCCGTTTTCATCATAGTAATTGGTAATAGTAACGTGGAAGTAAATTACCGTACTATCATTTCTCTTAAATTGTACGTTAACAATAGTATTAGGTGCTTTTGTTTCTCCCATTGTTTCTTCAATCTTTGCTTTCATTGTTGGTACTAAAGCACGTGGATCACTTGGCATTTCTTGATTATTTCCAATATTGTATTTTGATGAAATAATAGTGGCTGGTTGTTCTTTTACTCCCAAAATTGTTATATTACAACTTTGTTGTTTGTCTTTATTAGTAGATTCTACCCCTTCTACTAATACTTTAGTAGCAACTACTTTTACCACTAGTTTTCCTAATTTAGGATTAGATAAGTCTCTAATGATATTTAATTGTAAAAAGTCTTTTCCATCTGTTGGCAGGTTTCTAAAGATTTCATTTGCATTAGTTTTTATAAAGTCTTGTAATCCTTTTTGATTACTAGATTCCATTAAATCATTAACTGTGGTGTTATTAAAACCGTATGTTGTTTTGTCAGCTTCTGTTAAAGCAAAACTCTTACTTGATAATGCTACGGTAGATTTACTATCTTCTGCGGTACTGTAAGCGGTTACTGAAATATTAAACGGTGTTTCTTGTAGATTTCCGTTGTTATCAAAGTATTTATTGATATTAACTTTACAATAAAAAGCAGTCTTTCCTTTATTGGTAGGTTCTTCTAGAATTTGAATAGTCGCATCTTGTGGAATATTTAGTTCTGCTTTTTTAGCAGTAATTTGTTGAATTACATTGGCTTTAATTTCTTCATATTTGGTTTTATCAATATTTAATTCTGGTGGTAAGAAACATTCAAAACTAGTTTGTGTTGGTTGTTGGTATTTAAATCCAGTTAAAGTAATCTTTCCACCACTATTACCGGCTTTTTCAAATCCTCCGTCTAGAATCTTATTGATGTTAATATTAAAACTAATTGTTCCATTAATTCCACTCTTCGTTACTTCTGATAATTGAATGTTATCTACAGTTAAAGTAGTTGGTGCATATTTGTAGAAGGTACTAATGTTATCCTTAATAAAGTTTTGTATTGCTATATTATCAACCTCATTGGTAGTTTTATCAGCAAAAGGATTAGTTGCAACTTTATTTACATCCAATGTATTTAAATTTAATCATACAGTATTTTCATTAACACTAGAATTAGTTGAAATTACTTTTACTTGGATAGTTTTAGGATTAGGTACAACTTGACCATCTTGATAGTATTGGGACAATTCCACAGCAAATGTAATAGATTTACCGGTAGTAATGGTAGGCATTGTATTAATTGCAACAGTGGCTTCGGCTGGAATATTTCAGTCAACTTTATTTTTCTCTACAGTACTTATGACATTATTCTTAATATTTTCTAACTGAGCATTTTCAATCTTAATATCAGGAGATAAATTATATTCGTAGTTATCACGAGTTGTCTTTTCTCTAATAAATGATTGTTTGAATACAATGTTATTACCGTTATTCACTAATAAATCGTTAGTAACAAAACAAACAGTTCCAGTATATTGAGTCATTAGTTGGACATAACCATCTTCAGCGTCTAAAACATTAACGTCATAAATCATATGATTACTTTGGATAATTGGTAATTTATCTAATTCACTCTTAATTTCTTGGGATAATACTTTAATGTTTTGTTTATTAGCACTTTTATTAACTGTGGTTTTGATGGTGCTAATGATAGTATTTAGATCATCAAGTGGGATTTCAGTTTGATTAATGACATTTAGTTTAGAATTATCAGCATCTTTTAAAACTTGGCAATCCTTATGCACATAAGATGTGCTTTCTTGAAAGCTATTACCACTAAACGAGTTAGCTAACTCACGTAATGAAGCAGGAAAGATTATTGGACTTTTTAAATTATTACAATTTGAAAATGCACTGTTATTAATGGATTTTAAATTGGAAAAAGGAGCAAATGTAATATTGGATATTTCAGCATCTAAAAAAGCACTACTACCTATAATCTCAAGAGTGGCAGGAAAATTAATTGCACCATTATATTTAAAGGAATTAAATGATTGTGGACCAATTTCCTTTAAACCTTCTCTAAATTTTATAGATTTAATAGTGTTGTTCACATTTCAAAAAGCACCTCTTCCTATTTTTTCCACAGAAGCAGGAATATCAATATTAATAGGTTGGTTAGAACCAATTGTTACACTATCAAAAAGTCTAGATTCTAATTCACAAACTTTTAGTCTAATATCACCAAAGAATCCTGAAGCATAAGTTACCTCACCAGTTTCATTATTTTCTGCCATTTGCGAAAGATTACATTTCGTATAATCTGCTTTAATTATTTTTAACGCTAATTCTTCGACATTATTTTTATTTGTATGATTTATAACTTGATACATGTAATTATTTTTCTCAAAAATGTCCCCTACACCTCAAGTTTCTTTATCCTTAAAAAGTGGTTTCTTTGTTTTGATGGAAGAACCATCAGGTAATAGTTCAAAATATTGATTATCATTTACAGAGTAACCTTCTCCTGCAAAATGAATCGTAACAAATACTTCTACAAAATCTATATATTTTGTAGATGACAATTCTAAGGTATATTTAATAGATTTGTCTAGAATCACTTTATTTTTATTCAATTCTGTTTCTATTGATGTAGTCAGTTGTTCATTACTAACATAAGGTTCATTAATATCATTAAATACATTTTTTATAGACTCATAAATAGAATTAGCTTCTTGATTGGTTAAAATGTTATTTGACCTTTTGGCAAATTGAATATTACAAAAAGCATCTTTATAAGAAGTATTGACTTGTTTCTCAACTTGACAATTTTTGCTCACAAAAACTGTTTGCACTCCATAACCAGTATTCTGAAATGCATAGAAACCAATATAAGTAAGAGAAGGAGGTAATTTTAAAATGCCACCTAACTCACTACAATATTTAAAAACCTCACCATCTATTTTTTCTAATTTTGATTCTTCATTAAATTCAATAGAAGAAATCTTAGAATATGCAAAGCATGCTCTAGGTATAATATCAATAGAATTAGGGAATACTACTTTACCTGAATAATTTAATCTTCTAAATAAACTTGTAGCTTTACTCTTAGGATCAATTAATTTACATCCTTCCTTTAATGTAAAATTAGATACTTTATTTTTTATTTCAGCAAATGATCAAGTTCCTATGCTTTGAATAGTTGCTGGTATTACTATATCAATTGAATTACCAGTACCAAGTGTAGCACCTTTAAATAAATCTTCTTTAATTTCAGTCACTGGTAAAGAAATACTACCATCTTCAGAAGTTACCATTCCCGTTGTATTATCTTCTGCTAATTTATCTAATTTACAAGTAGCGACATCGGCTGCAGTAATCTTTAAACTCTGAGGATAAGCACCAGATGGTCTATCAATTACTTGATAGGTTAATCCGTTTTTAACAAATGTATCACCTAAAGCATAGTTAGTAACTACCATTGGTTCTTTAGGAGAACTTGAATCAGTAGTAGATGTTAAAGAAGTGGAAGATGTAGAAGATGTTGTAGTATTTGAGTTTTTATTGATAGAAGAAAGAGAGACATCAGCATTATAAGTAACTAGAATCCCCCCCCCAATTGTTGGTACTAACATAAAGCTAGTTGCAAGGATAATTTTTGCATAATTTCTCTTTTTCATTTCACTTGACCGTTTCCTTTTATCAATATCTCACTATTATTAATAGTTTAACATAATGAAATTTTAGTCAAAAATTAATAAACAAAATTATTAATTAAGATAATTTATTTTAAGAAGAAAGGTTTGATTCATCAAAAGTGCAATTTAGTTACATATTAATTACGTTCAATAAATTCGAATGTTGCAATAAGCAAATTACTAGCTTCCTTATTTAGTGGGAAATTTTGTTTGAAATAATTCTACATAAATATTTTAAAAATATTTTTGAATTTATTTCTTAAATAGGAACTCAAAAAACTCATAAAATTACAATATAAATTGATACAAAGATAAGAATGTAAAATTAATTTTAATCTAAAACAAACTTCATTAGAACTATAGTCTTTTTAGTAGTTTTTCTTATGAGAAATTTACTATAGTACTTGGTTGGTTTTTTTATATTTTATATAAAAAACAAAAACATTTATATAGTATAATAGAAACGTGAATTTCAGAGATGCGTTAATCAAATATAACAAAGACATAGAACTAATAAAGAAAGAACTAAAACTTTCTGATATTGAACTAATACATAAACTAATAGATTTATTAGATATTAAACAAGATTTGGTATTAAACAAAGTTTCTTTTAATTCAAAAGAAGGATACAAAATATTGAATGAAATTAGTTTTAGAATTAAGCCAGGAACTTTTCATGTGTTTGTGGGGAACAATGGTGCAGGAAAGTCCACTACAATGAGATGTATTGTAGGATTAAACCCCATATATGAAGGTTCTATTAATTTTGGTGATACTGATAATTTAGACCACAGCAAAATATTTTTTGTGCCAGATAATCATAATAAATTGCCAACTAATGTTAAGACTAGAGATTATTTACATCAAATTATTAAATTGTTAACTAACTTTAATAAAGTTAAAATAGATGAACAAATAGATTATTACGCTAATAAATTTGATTTCTCACACGAATTAAATAAAAATATTAACAAGTTATCTACTGGTGAAAAACAAAAAGTGATGATTGCTTGCGCATTAATTGTTAATCCACCATTCATTATTCTTGATGAACCATTTGGTAATTTAGATCCAACATCTCGATATATTATTATGGATGAATTAAAAAGTGCTACTAAAAAAGAAACTGCTGTCTTTCTTTCCACACACTTATTAGAAGAAGTGGAAGCGTATGCTACCCATGTTACTTTCATTAAAAAAGGGAATATTATTCTATCTGACGAAATTAAAGATATTAAATCAATAGCAAGTTTCTACAAGAAGGAATATATGGAACAATAAGATGAAGAAACAATGAAAGAATTTTAGTAAATTACTTTATTTTAATTGATATCAAGTGAAGTAT
>JAHHTI010000066.1 GCA_020024735.1 Mycoplasmataceae bacterium
TTTGCTAGCATAGTGTTCCTTTCCTATACTGCAACTTAACTGAATTTTGCTAATTTATATAAATAAAAATCTCATTTTTAGAATGAACAACCTCACATAACATTTTTCAGGGCATCAATAATTCAGGAATATTTTCTTTGATTAATTTAGCAAATGAATCTTCATCATTCATCTTTTGTACTTCTAAATATTTTTTGTCTTTCTCAATAAGTTTTGTTCTCAAACAACACTCAATTAGTTTTCTATATTCACCAAAAGCGATATAAAATGCTTGCACTTCGAATGCAATGATAAAATTTTGAATTGTAAGTCTAGTTTCTTCAAGAAAATTTTTTAATAAATCATCATTAATGTGACTATGAATGAATGACAATATAATTTCTAATTCTTGAAAATATGAATATAATAGTTTGCAATTATATTTTGTACATATAGTAGATGACAAAACTAATTTAAAAGCATTGTTTCAATTAAAATATAATCAAATATCTAAATCCAAATCTTCTAAAATATTATCCAAATTTGGATTGCATAATAATATTCTTAAAGGAAACAAAGTTTTTTCTGGTGAAGCACCTTTTAGCTCTTCTGGATTCACATACTTGTACTTGATAAATTCACTCATATCGTCATTATACTATTTTTTGATATCTAAAATCTATATGTTATTTAAAAAAACTCATTACCTCTTATGTGGAACAAAAAGTTAAGATTTGTTCCAGATTTAATATTTACTCTAAAAAGAATTATCATTAGTTCTTTTAATTGCACCATAAGTCATTTGTTCTAATTGTGTAGTTAGGTGATGTTTTTGTTTTAGTAAAAAACAAGATTTTGAGCCATAAAGATATTTTTCATTTTCATTTAATGGAATAACTAGCTGGATATTTTGCATCATAGTTCCTACTCCTTCTATTTATACTACTAGTAATAATCTTTGATACATTTTATTACTTTAATTCCAAAGACTTAATTTTATGAATAACTAACAATAACAAACTAACAATAGAACCACTATTTCAATAATAAAGATGGTGATATTTAGATGATCAAATATATTGATTAAACAAGTTAAAATAAAAAAATGGCGCATTCCAAAAGGAAAGGCCACCTAGCCGGAGAGCTCCTCGTAAGGGCTAACCATACTCTTTTATTATACATAACATTAATGAAAACACAAGAAAGTATGCAGTAGTTTTTACATATCCTTAAGCAATTGAATATTCAATCAAATAAATCTACTTTTAATTCTTTTCAAATCCTAAATTTATAAGATATATTGTTGATTAGATAAAAGCGGGAAAATTGTTTAATTTTTTCTGGGAAAATTGTTTAATTTATTTCGGGAAAATTGTTTAATTTATGCTACTATATAGAATATGGAAAAATATTTTAAAAGATATATTGACGAAAAATTAAAGACCTATTTAAAAGTTTTTGGAGCTGTTTCTATTGAAGGACCAAGATGATGTGGAAAAACCACTACAGCTGATCATTGTGCAAAAAGTAGTATTTTTATTGATGGGACTATGAGACTTACTTTTGAAGATCAAGCCCATTCCAATATAAATGTTCTTCTTGATGGAGAAAAACCATTATTAATAGATGAGTGACAAGATATTCCTTGATTATGAGATGCAGTAAGAAGAAAAGTTGATAATGCTAAAGGAGAAGCAGGTTTATTTATTTTAACAGGTTCATTATCTGCAGATAAAAACAGTTATTCCCACCCTGGTCATGGAAGAATTGGAAATTTATATATGACTACAATGTCTCTTTACGAAACTAAAGACTCTACCGGAGAAATATCACTTACTGACATATTTAATCAAAAGAGCATCCCCATCATTCACTCTTCACTAAAAATTGAAGATATTATGCATTTTATTTGTAGAGGTGGGTGACCATCTTGTATCTTACATAAAAAAGATGATTCTTCTGTATACCTAATTGCTAGAGATTATGTTAATAAAATTATCAATAGTGATACAGTTAGAGAAACATCGGTAAAATTAAATCCAGTAATAATGGAAGCTTTAATGCAAACATATGCTAGAAATACCTCAACTACTGCTTCTATTGAAACTTTTAGAAATGACATTGAGAGAATAAGACCTTCATGTACAAGAAATACTGTTTACAAATATCTTGATGTAATGAATAAATATATGTTACTTGATGAAATTAAACCATTTCCTATTCATATTCGTTCAAAGAAAAATATTACTGATGCTTGTAAAAGAAATTTTGTCGATGTCTCCTTGGCCGCTGCTTCCTTAAAATTAAAACCTGGTGATTTTTTAAAAAACGAAATGAATTATAAAGCTTTTGGATTATTCTTTGAAAGTTTAGCACTGCATGATCTTAAAGTTTATGCTGAAGCTATTGAAGGAAAAGTTTATTATTATCGAGATACTAGAGGTAATGAAGTGGATGCCATTATTGAACTTGATGATGGAAGATATGGGCTGGTAGAAATTAAAGTAGCTACTACTGATGAAGCATTAGCTAGTGCTACTAAATCATTAACCAAAGTAGAAGAAATATTAACAACTGCAAAAGGTACTCCTCCTGTTTTTAAAATGATATTAACTGCTGCAGGAAATTCAATGATTTCAAAATCTGGAATTGTTATTGTTCCCATAGGATTATTAAAAGCATAAAAAAGAATAATTCATAAAACTGAATAACAATATTCAAGGTAAATACATATGTAGTTACTAATGATAAAAGGTTTAAGACATAGTAAATTACATTTTTGTTGGTTTAATGGAAAAATCATTTAATAATTAGTTGGTAAATTAATAAAAATAGTTAATTTTTTAGTTATTTTGTTGGATTTCTAGTAATAAAATCTATTTTTTAGTTGGTTTTTTGATTATAATCTACTTATGATTTATAAAAACCTTATATTTGACCTTAATAAATATCAAAATAGAATTGATAGAATAAAAACAATTAATGAAAGTTTTTTGTTCCAAGAAGACTTTAGTTTTTCCTTTATTGACAAGATTTCTACTTCCTCACATGCCACTACCATTTCTGCCACTTCTTCTAATGAAATTGAAGGAATAAAGGAAAATACCCATTCAATACACAATCAGGAATTTCAACTTTTAAACTATAACTATAATCAAGCACTCATAGAAATCAAAGAAAACTACTCCAAAATAACTATCAATGCTCAATACATCCTGGAACTTCATAAAAAATTATTCATTAATATTGAAACTATCAATCAAGAAAAATTTACCAAAATCAATCCTGGTAAATTTAAAAATAAACAAAATTATTTAATTAATGAAAATCAACAAATCATATTCACCCCTTCTAGTCCAATAGAAACTCCTGAACAAATTATTACATTATGCAAATGATTTAATGAAAGTCCAATTGATCCTTTATTAAAATCAGTTATCTTTGTTTTTGATTTTTTAGAAATTCATCCTTTTAATGATGGTAATGGAAGAATAAGTCGATTATTAACTAATTTACTATTTTTACAATCTGGCGTGAACTTTCTAAAATACGTGCCATTTGAAAAATATCTTCTTGATTATAAAGAACAATATTTATCAGCCATTACTAAATCCCAAATCAATTGAAAAGAAGATAAGAATGACTATACAGATTTTATTAATCTCCATTTTGATGCTATTGAAATATTGTGAGAAAAATGAAAAGCTATGGTTACTTGAAGAGCAACCATTAAAGAACATAAAATTAACAAAATTGGTGAAGTATTGATGTTAATCAAAGATTTAAGAGAAAAGTTCATTCCTATTACTAAAGCGAATATTAAAAGCAATGCTTTAGCTTGACAAGCCAATATACCTGAAGCTACTTTAAAGGATATTATCTTTAACCTTTCTCAAGAACACGTCTTAATCTTAACTAAGCAAAGCAAAATTAGTTTCTATGATATTAATACTGAGAAGTTTGATCAATATTATGCTAAATATGTAGGAGATAAGTAAAAACTACCTCAATTTTAGGTAAGGTTATTTCTTCTTGTAAATATCGTAATTCATCCGGTAACTAATATTTCTTTTAGAGAGTTTAACAAGGATACCATAACTTTCCAATTCATTGATTAGCTTATAAATATATTTATCAGCATATTCAGGGAATAACTTGATGATATTTTCTAAACCTTGTTCTGCATCATTAGATAGATTATAAATATCTCGATTAGCTTGATCAATCATTAAAATATCTCTTTGTAAGGGATTCAGTTTCTTATTAAAAGTTTTTGCTACATATTTACAGATGTTAGTCACTACTTGATAATGTTCTTTTTGTTTAATGGTGATTTGTAGAATAGAAGCTACAAAATGAGTAATATCAATTACTTGGTTGTAAGTAGTTTGTTTAAAAAGTTTTAGATATTGTTGTCGGTAATTTGCTAATGAAGTACTAAAGAAAGCAAATTCATCGTAGATATCCCAATTATTAGCAATTCAGATAACCAGGATTCTACCAGTTCTTCCATTGAAGTCATAATAAGGATGAATAAATTCAAAGTAGAAATGGATAATAATTAATTTCACAATCTTTTCATTGTGAGAAAGGTCTTCACTACCATTTATATAGCTAAATAAAGCATCCATATATTTATCAATTAAAGATGGACTAATACCTTCATCTTGAGCGACATATACTTTATCCTGACGGTAATACAATCCATCTAATGTTTGTTCTTTCATATCAATATCTGCTGTCATCATCATATATAAAGTTCTGAGATTATCTTTATTAACAGGTCTTTTTTGCATTACAAATTGCATCGCATTATAGGTGTTAGCAATCACATAATCTATTTTTTCAATGCTATGGGTTTTCTTATAGACAACATCTTCAATTATTCTTCGAGATGAAGAATGATTTTCAATTAATAAGTTATTATAGATTTCATGAGCTAAAGAACTATTAATCTTTTCTTCTCTAGTTCTAGTATATTCGATTTCATTTGCAGCATCAATAAAATTCTTTAATAATGGTTCAAGTAGTTTGAAGTTAATGTGAAGATGATAGTTTTCATTAATGGGTAATGGTAATTCTATTCAATCATTTAGGTAATACGATTGATAAGTTTTAAAGATGTGTTCAAT
>JAHHTI010000067.1 GCA_020024735.1 Mycoplasmataceae bacterium
AATTAATAACGATAATAATCGTCACGACGATAGTCTTTTTTCTTGCTATTAGTTGCATAAGCAATTAGTACAATAATTAAAATGATTAAACAAACAATGGTCACTGAAGCAATAATCACAAATCATAATTGTTTGTAGAAAGGAATGTTTTCATTAGTACTACCATCGCTGGCAAAGTTAGTAAAGACAACATCGTTAAATGATAAAGTTGAAGCCCCACCTTGAACAATGTTTCCTTTTTCATAATACTTAGTTAATTGGAAAGAGACAGTTAAACTACCATTCTTATCATCAGCTTCACGTTTAATAATGTTAATATCCTTTTGTGGATTGAAACCTTTAGGTAACATAATTAAAGATTTGGCAATAGTGTTTTTCACAATCGCATCACTCACATCAGTTGGTAAATATTGCTTTAGGTTACTTCCTTCAATATAACCATTATTTTGGTTGACCATCTTATCATTAACAGCAGTATTTAAGTTAGCTTTAGTTTTTAATTGTTTTGTTTTGATTAAAGGCTTAGTAGGATCATTAATAAAAGTTCCGTCCTTATCAAAATATGCATTTAGGATAATCTTCACATCCAAAAGACCATATGGAAGGTAAGAGTTACTTTCTTGATCATAAACAGTATCATGGTAAGCAAATTCATATCTTGGAATAGCAATGACTGGAAGGTTGTTAATTACAACATATTTGCTAACATTGAAGATTCCAATGGAAGAAGCAAATTCCGGAATTTCATTGACTGGTCATACCACATCAGTTTTTTCACCTTTATCAATTTTGGCAAAACCATCAATTTTAATTTGACCTAAAGTATTCAAAAGAGGATCATATCCACCAGTAGAAGGGTAAATATGAGAAGATAATAGTTGAATAGTTAAACTTCCTGAAGCCACCCCTCCTGAAGTATCATTGTCATTAGGAATAACTTTAATTTGAGTATATTCAGGATTTAGATTAGAAATATTGAAAGCCACGTATTGGGAAAGAATTTCTTGTTGTTTTTCTAAAATTTCAAGTTGGGAAGCACCAGTTACTTCATTCACTTTAAGTGCCACTGAAGTTGCATATTCGCGAGATTTAAATGAGTTTTCAACCTTAGTAATTTGGTAAGCTTCTTTTTTAATTTCGTTGATGGTCTTAAAACCAACAATCTTAATTTTAATATTTTGAGAAGTAACAGACGCTGTTCCGTCAAAGTACTTTCCTAAAATTTTGAAAGTAACTTCAATACAGTTATCACGAGCACTAAATTTAGGTTCACCAACAAAACTAATATCAGCTGGTCCTAAGTTAGAAGATGGACGAATCACATTCCGAATAATAACATTCTTTAATCTTTCATAACTATCAGCAGTGGTTGCTGATGGACGATAGTCTTCAATGGTTTGGTAGTTATTATCAATGGAAATCACTGGAGAGATAATGGTTTTAGTTCCTTGATTTTCTAATAGTTCACTAATTTGCACATTAGGAATAGTGGTTTCAGGAACAACTTTCCCATTGGCATCTAAAGAGTTTTTTACCACCACATTAAAAGTTATTTTACGTGTTGGAGTAGCTACATAAGCTACATCAGTACAAGATAAACTAAAGTTAGATGGCATTGCTCCTGAAACAAATGTTTTCATTAAGGTTTCTAAGTAACTTACATTATTTGCTAGAAATTCCCCATCAAAAGGAATGATAGATGGAAAAGAAGTGGTAGCATTTAATACCATTCCTTCAGTGATGGAAATATTAGTTGGCAACCCGAAAATTTGAAAACCGTAAATTTCAATACTAAAGTCATGACTAGGTTCAGCATTCCCTGAAGCATCTTGGTATCTTCCATTAACCAATTGGAAAGTGACATCAATTGTTCCTTTTTCAATATGTGGAACTGAAGATTGAATCACAATATCTTTTTGACCCACTTGTCCTTTAGGTTTAACAATATTAGAAATAATAATATTCTTAAGATCGATTTCATCTACTAATGTAGAAATCTTATTATTTAAAAAAATGGTTTCATTTCCAGCAGAACTTTGGACATTATATTTTGCTAATAGTGTTTGTGCAATAGAAGTTTCTTCACTACCTTCAAAACCCACAATAGTGGTAGTTAATTGTAGAGTTTTTAAAGGTCTTAGCGATACGTCTAATGCTTTACTGTTGTTAATACTAAAATTAACTAATAACTCTCCGTATAAACCTTTCCCTGCAGGCAATGGTTTTCTTCCTTCCACACTAATGATTTCAATATCTTCAGTGGTGGTTTCTTGACTCTTCACTAAGTTTAAAGTATTTTTCAATAGGATTTGTTTTAAACTGGTATTGTCTTTTCAATCCCCTGATCCCGCCACAGTATCTTGTAACATTTTAGTGGTATATCCAGGAAGTCCAATTTGGATAACATTGTTAATACAAGTACCATCATAGATTTTGAAGTTAATAAAAGTAATGGTAGTAAATTTGGAAGCAATCACAGCATCTTGAATTCATAAATCATTAATTAAGTCAAAAGTCACAATGGCTGAGTTAGATACTAAGTCAGAAGAAATGGTAAAATTAGCAATATCTTTGATTTCTAAAGGTTTTGATAAGTTTTCGAAATTGCTTTGAATCAAAGGGAATAAATCTTCTAAAGTTACTTCATTAGCATATTTACCCAAAGCCGAAGCAGAAACGGTATTTAACAATAGTTTGGAATTTTCTAGTAACTTAAATCCGGTTAAAGTAAAATGCTTCTTTGTTCCTGTAGGAGAAGAAACTAAAGTTCCGCCCGCATTAAAGTAATAGTAAAAAACTGCGGTTACTTCAATACTATTAGGATAAATCAAACGTGCTTCTGGAACTTCTATTTTAAAAAGACCTTTGATTTGTGAACCACCAATTAGTTTAGGTAAAATGGTGCTAGCTAAAACATCCTTAGCATGCACATTGGTCATTGATTCAAATTCCTTAGGAACTGGGACAAATTCACCTTCTTCAGGAATATCGGAAACAGTGGCAGTTTTCATCCCTCAAATAGTGATATGAAATTCTTTTTCTTTAACTGGTGAAACAACTTTGGTAACGGGATCAAGACTGGCTGCTTTAAAGTTGATAATCTTAAATCACATATCAATAGTACCAGTTAAGTTACCAGGACTTGTAGCCTTATAATCAATGACTATGTCACTTGCATAAATTGATTCCACAGTGTTATAAGTATTGGTAATAATCACATCATCTAGCACTGATTCAAGTGATCTATCAACTAATAGTTGTGCTGGATAATAGGCCATAAGACCACCTTGAGCTTGTACACTAGGATTAACAGTAGTAGCCACATATGCATATGGTCTAGCTTCTGTTTGGGTATTATCAGCATAAGTAACATTAGTAGGAGTTGATGAGGAATTTAATGAATAGCAACTTAGAGAGGCTGCAGTAGCAGTCAATAAACCAAAAGAAAATAATGACAATTGGTATCATCGTTTATTTCTTTTTTTGCTACTCATAATAAAACCTCCTAAATTTAATATACTTAAATTATCTAATTACTCTAACAGATTTACCTTGAGGACTAAAGGTATTAGAACGATTATTACTAAAAGCTCGTTGTTGTTCAATTTCACGGTTTAAATATTCACTGTAATTATCTAGTTCTGCTTTAGCTCTAGCAATCATTGCTTCTTCTTCTTCCACATTAGCAAATCTTCCTTGTTGTTGCATTGGAGTAGTTTGTTGTTGTTGTACTGGTGTTTGTTGTTGGATAGGAGCTTGTTGTTGAACAGGTTGATTGTTAACACTTTGGTTTTCTGGTTGATTGTAAGTAACGTTTTCAGGAGAGATAGGAGCATCATTTCTTAATTGCATTTTTTGTAATTTCTTTTGTTGCTTATAAAGTTTCTTTTGCATTTTCATTTCATCACGAGAAAGATATAAGTCATTGTTTACATTGCCATTACTGTTCATTGGTTGTTCACCATAGATTTGGTAAGGATATTGGTCATATGCAGGTTCAGCATTTCCATAACGAGGTTGTTGGTAAGGATTAAATCCTTGATTTCTTGCTTGTTCTCTAGCAGCACGTTTAGCATCTTTTTTAGACATTGCTTTATATTCTTTTTGTAATTCTTGTTTGTATGGATATTTATTACGATTAATTGAAAGACCATTAGGATCTTCATATCTGTTCATACTGTCTAAATTAGGACCTTGTTTAGCTTGTTGTAAATTATTAACGGCATTAGCAGAAAGTTGTTGTGCATAATCTGATAAAGCTTCTTGTCTTCCAGTAATCGCAGGTTGTCTTTCCACTTTCTTAATATTTTTTCTTCCTTGTTTTTTCGCCAATGCTTCCGCATAATCAGTAGAATCTAGATTGTGAATTAATAATTCTAAGTTTTCCACTTCTAATTGAATACGATTAACAGCTGGAACGGAAGAGTTATCAAGTAATCCTTGGGTTGATAATAAGTTTTCGATTCTTGATTTATATTTAGAGATTTCTTGAGAGATTTGTAATGATAATTCATAATGTTCAGCAATCACATTATATTCGTATTCTAAATTTAAAGTTCCATTAGCAATTTCTTCTTCAGTAGCATTTGAATACTTGCTACGAATAATTTCTTGAGTACGATTAATCACTTCTTGACATTCATTTAATTTACCAGTCAATTCTTCCATACTTCTAGAAATAATTCTCACTTCATTTCCAATTTGGTCAGATAATCGGTTGTATGCATTAATGGCATCAAATTTAGAAGATTTTAAATAATCTAATGCTTGTTGAAGATATGGTTTAATAATGATTTGATTTAATTGCAAAGATAAGTGAGCAACTTTTTCTTCAACAACAGACTCATTCGAACTACCTGCAATAAAGTCATATCCCATAGTATCATGAGAACTAGTGGTTCTTATAAAATGTTCATTATCATTTCTCTTCATAAAATCTCCTCAAGGCAATAAACTATTTATTATTATACTATAATTTTTTGTTTTTTTATGGTATAAAGATAGATTTACACTCTTGTAAAAAGCGTAATATCACTTAAGAAATAATCCCTAATAAGCTCTAGCAAATAATACTTGAATAGTCGTTTCTTTACCAGTAAAAAA
>JAHHTI010000068.1 GCA_020024735.1 Mycoplasmataceae bacterium
ATTAAGGTTAAACATTCCTTTAACATCTTGGTTTCGTTAAATTTATGGACTGCTATTAATCTTATTTTTTTATGAACATTTAAAAGTGCTAATAATTTACTAGTAACTCTTGTATCTTCACAAAATAATATATCTAATTGCTCAATGGTTTCTAAAAAATGTGGAGAAACATCTTTGATGTTACCAATTGGTGTTGCTAATAAAAATAAACTATTCATCATACCCTCTTAAAATTTCTGTTAATTGTGTCACATCTAAATGCATCATATTTAATCTTTTAAATAATGTCTTTTGATTACAATAACTAATTTTTAGTTGGTTACAAAGAAAATTCCTTTTGGCTTTAGTGGTTAAGTTTAAACTATCAAATTCCTTTAAAGATAAGGAATTACTATGCTTATCAAAAGTAATGGCTGATTTAAAAGCTTCTTGAATAGCAATTGTTTGTGCTTCAGCAATCCCAATCTTCTTACTATTTTTTTGCATATCTTCTTTTTTTAAAAAAACATTAATGCTTTGAGGTAATACTTGATAAATGGTTTGGCGAATTTTTTCACCCGGACCATCAGGATCTAAAAATAAATAAATCTTATGATGTAAACTGACTTCTTTAATTAAAGCTAAAGTTTGTTGATCAATGGCTGAACCATTGGTTTCAATGGTTTGCACCTCATAAAGCGATTGTAATCTTTGGGTATCAGTCTTCCCTTCTACAACAACCACTCCATCAATAATTGGTTTTTTTGAAATTGACATTGAAGTTGACATCCACTATTCAAATACTTTAAAGTATTTGTATTTATTATAAACCTTTGACATTGATTGACCGTGGTCAGAAGAGAAGACAATAATTGCATTAGCAATTAATTCTTCTACAGAAACAACTTCAATTCATGAAGGTAATTTATTAGGAATAGTATTAGTTACCATTACTAAGTCAATAACTTTTTCTTTTTTGGCATTTTCAAAATTTTCAATAGCATTACCATTGAATAAAGGATGAGTTGCTAAGATGTTAACACTTTTAGCACCTTTTTCTTTTAATAATTTAGCAGCTGATATCATTGTTCCACCAGTATCAATCATATCATCAATCATAATACAGTTTTTACCTTCAACATTTCCTAAAATATTAGAAACCTTTACTTGGTTAGCTTTAGGTCTCATTTTATCCACAATGGCAATTTCCACTCCTAGTTTTTCAGCAATCGAACGTGATCTTTTTACTGAACCATAATCAGGGGAAACAACCACTAAATTTTCTAACATCTTTTTATTTTTACCTTTTTTCACAAAAGCATCAATTAATAATCAAGAAGCAGATAGAGAGTCAAAAGGAATATTAAAGAAACCTTGTTGTTGTTGTGAGTGAATATCAATGGTTAATACTCTAGTTGCTCCAGCTACTTGTAAAAAATCAGCAATTAATTTGGCAGTAATTGGTTCTCTTCCTTTACATTTACGGTCTTGTCTTGAATATCCATAATAAGGGATAATCACAGAAATACTTTTGGCAGATGCTCTTTTCATTGCATCAATCGCAATAAACAATTCCATAATCGAATCATTCACAGGTCGGCAGGTTGATTGAATTAAATAAATATCACACCCTCTCACTGGTTCATCAGTGGTAAATAATACTTCTCCATCAGCAAAACGAGAAATATGAGATTTACCTAACTTAATTCCTGATTTATTAGCAACCGCTGATGCTAATTCACTACTATTTGATAATCCAAAAATCACACTATCTTTTTTCATAAACTTCCTTAATATTAATGTATCTTTAATTATACATTAATAAGAATAAGATTTTTAACTTTCAAAAGTTATAATAAATATTATGAAAGAATTGTTTGTTAGAACCTTTAAAAAGAATTTTAATCAAGACTATCTTGATAGCTTAAAAACTAAATTAAACATTAATACTTTAAATAAATGAACATATAAAAAAACTGTTTCTTTATATGAAAAAAAATATGAAGAAGAATATTTATATTATCGTTTTTCAATCCTTCATGAATGGTTTATACAAAATGAAAAATATGATAAATATTTTTTAGAACTATTAGAAAGTACCATTGAAGCCTTAGGTTTAAATAGTTTTTTAAACGTAAAAGAGGTTAATTATTTGAATACTTTCAAATCTTATATTTTTACTAACTACCGTAATATTAAATCTTTAATTGTCGATTTTGCGTTAGAAAAAAATGAATCCATTTACTTTCACTATAACAACATTGTTTTAGGATCAATTGAAACCAAAAAAATTGTTCCTTTAAAATGGGTAAGTGATATTTATTTTGGCACACAAAGATTTGTTTTTTCTGGTCATCTTCAACTAATTAGTATTGCTTTAGAAGATATTCAAAAAATTATCTTTAGAGAAGATTTTATTATCTTAAAAACTCCTTATAAAAGTTATGCTATCATTGGTAAAGATTTAAAAATTATTGAAACTTCGATTAAACGGTTATATAAAATTTTAAAGTTAGGTGATGCAATATGAATGGACCATTAAAAGAAAAGATTGAAAATGCTCCCACTAGTCCAGGGTGTTATTTTTGAAAAGATAAACATGGACAAATTATTTATGTGGGTAAAGCTAAGAATATTAAAAAAAGAATTCTCCAATATTTTAACGGTGCTCACAATCAAAGAATTAGTCAATTGGTAAGAAATATTGCCGATGTGGATTTTATTACAGTAGCTAATGAGAATGATGCACTAGTATTAGAAAATAATTTGATTACTGCTAACAAGCCTAAATATAATGTTTTATTAAAAGAAAACTCTAACTATCCCTATATTATTGTCACCAATGAAAAACACCCTCGGATAATTTATACAAGAAAATATCAAGCCTTTCACGGTAAAGCCTATGGACCTTTCCCAGCCAGTGATGTTAATGCTTATGAAATCTATAACTTATTGCAAAGAATTATTCCTTTAAGAAAATGTAATGCCATTCCCAAAAAGAAATGTATCTATTATGATTTAGGACAATGTTTAGGACCTTGTATTCATCCCATTGAACCTGAACAATATCAAAGCTTAAAAAAGAACATCAATGATATTTTTAATAATAAAACCAAAGCAGTCATTGATGATTTGAAACAAAAAGAAGAAAAGGCTGCGCAAGCATTAGATTTTGAACAAGCACAATATTATTTACAATTACAAAACTCTTTAAAAGCTATCAATCAAAAACAAGTGGTGGAATTTGCTAATGAAATTGAAGCGGATATTGTGGGATATTATTGTGATGAAGTATATGTTTCCATTATTATCTTTAACTATCTAAATGGAAAGCTGATATCCAAAAATGAACACCTCTCATTTTATTACAACGAAGATATTCAAGAAGTGATTAGTAGTTATCTAGTACAATATTATTCCATTAATAAGATTCCTAAACATTTATATGTAAATCTTGATGCTACTCGAATTACTAATCTGCAACAGTTTTTAAACAACAAGGTGTTAGTACCAAGTAAATCTAAATATGACAAGATAATGCTAATGGCAATTGAAAATGCTCAAAGATATTTACAAGAACACCGTTTAAAAACCCAATCTGAATATAACCGGACTATTGGAGCTTGTGAAACATTAGCCCAATTATTAAAGATTGATTATCCCACCCGGATTGATATGATTGATAATGCTAACATCTTTAACCAAACTCCTGTTTCCGCAATGGTCACCTATATTAATGGTGTAAAAGCTAAGAAATATTATCGTAAGTTTAACTTAAATGAAATGGATAATCAATCTGATTACCATTATATGATAAGTACCATTAAAAGAAGATATGCTAATTCATCAATTGATGACCGACCTAATATTTTAATTGTTGATGGTGGGAAGATTCAATTAAGAGCCGCTAAATTAGCCTTAAATGAAATTGGTATACATAATATTTATTTAATGGGATTAATTAAAAATGATAAACATAAAACTGAAGGTATCATTACCCAAGATGAACAAGAAATTTCTTTAGATAAAACATCAGCACTCTATTTGTTCCTGGCCAACATCCAAGATGAAGTGCACCGTTTTGCCATTACCCACTTCCGGGATAAAAGAGTAAAATCACAAATGCATACATTCTTAGATGAGATTCCTGGTTTAGGGCCTAAAACCATTGATAAACTATTAAAAATATACCCTAATATTTTATCCTTAAAAGATGTTAATGAAGCCACTATTGCCCAAATTGTTGGGCCTAAAATCGCCCATTTAATTAAACAAAAAATTACTCAGGAGATGAAATAATGAAAATTTTAATAATAAGTGATAGTCATGCAAAAAACGAATGAATTATTTTAAAGCCACATTATGATTTAATCATTCATGCTGGTGACCATCAAATGACACGAAACTGAATGCTAGTCAATACTGATTATTATGTGGATGGTAATAATGATTGAGGTAACCAATTTCAACAAGTATTTACCATTGATAATTTAAAATTCTTGCTGGTGCACGGAGATGAACAACATGTTAAATCTAAAAATGGCGTAAATGATGAATTACTAGCATTAGCTAAAGAAGTGGCTGCTAATATTGTTATTTTTGGTCATACTCATATGCCTTTAATTGAAACCATTGATAACATTACCTTTATTAATCCTGGAAGTGTCGCTAAACCAAAACTACTAAATGGTAAAAAGACTTATGCTGAATTAGAAATCAAAGCACAAGCTATACAACATTTAATAATTAAAGACTTTTAATCAAGTTGTTCTTTTTTAGGTCCGTGATCAGGTAAATCTGATTGCATATTATCTAAAGCTTCTCTTAAAGAGATCTTTGCTTCGGTATTCACAATTCTTGCTTCTTTCATTTGTTGATGATTTTTTCTTCTTTTTTCTGCTAACACATCAGCTAGTGTTCTTGTTTTCACTGGATTATTTAAAGTACAACCATTGTTTTCTTCAAATTGTGCATCTTTTCTTGTTTTAACTTTCTTAGCATTAGGGTGATTATTAATTTCCCCTTGTGGTTTTACATCTGTTGCACCCATTCTACTCATTCCTCCAATACCAGTAATATTATCTTTTAAAGG
>JAHHTI010000069.1 GCA_020024735.1 Mycoplasmataceae bacterium
CTTCAGTATCATATCTATCAATATAGTCTGACTTTTTACATTCTTTGATGTATTTTAAAGGCGTATAACAAGCAAAGGTTAAATTTCTAATTTCATTATAAATTTGTTGAATATTTTCTAAATGATTAGTTTTAGACTTTTGATTTACATAAATATTTTTAGGAATAAGTCTTTTTGGAAAAACTAATCCATTATTTGAATAATTACTAGCAATTTGTTTTCTTGATCTAGCAATAGAGATGGTATCCATTAGATTTCTAAATTTAAAACCAATCATTTCTTCAAAAGTTTTAGAAGTTCTGCTTTCCATTGGAAGTTCAGCTCATTCATTAGCTTTTGCTTCTGCTTCATTACAAATTCTATCAATAGATTTAATTCCAAAATCCTTCAATGCTAAATCATTATCACAAGTAATAAATCTAACTTGATTAGAAATATCATGCATTTTGTTATTTACCGGAGTTGCAGTAAGCAATAGCACTTTTGTTTTTCTTCCGTCTTTAATTACCTTTTCCATTAATTGTTGGTATCTTGACTTGCTTTTATTAGCATCTTCAGTTCATGATTTATTCCTAAAATTATGTGATTCATCAATAACTACTAAATCATAATTACTTCAATTAAAATTAGTTAAATCATTATCTCCTGATTTTCCTTTTGTTCTTGAAATATCAGTGTGGTTCATAATATCGTAAGTAAATTTATCGTCCCACAACGGATTATATATTACATTAATTTTAAATGACAACCAGTTATCTCTTAACTTTTTGGGAGTTAATACTAATACTCGCATACCTTTTAATTCATAGTATTTGATAACTGCTAGCGCTTCATATGTTTTACCTAGCCCTACTGAATCAGCAAGAATACAACCATTATATTTTTCTATTTTTTCAATAATTCCATGAACTGCAGTTTTTTGGAAATCATACAATGATTGGTATATTTTAGTTGCTTTTCAATCATTTAGATTATTCGTAGCATTATTTTCATATTCTTTTAAATTTTTATTAAAGATGTGATAAAGACTAAAGTAATAAATATCTTCAGGAGTATGATTTCTATAAATAGCTTGTAATTGTTCAGCAAATACATTACTCACATCAATATAAGTTACATCATTTCAAAAAGTTTGAAATAATGAATTTAATTCTTCATATTGATTTTGTTCATTGATTTCAATAGGGTAAAATACTTTTTTTGAATCAATTAACCCCAAACCTTCAGCAGTAAATTCTGCGGCATTCATAATGCTACTAAAATTATTATTAATTGTTGTAAATGAAAAAGTAGGATATTTTGAAGAAGCCGAAGGAGATTTAATAAACATTTTCTTGTTGATAACTTCAAAAAAACATCTAGCTAAATAAGGTTCTAATAAATCATTCTTAAGTTTTAATTCAACTTCAGATGAAAGTAAATTTGTTTTATCAATATCAATAGTGTAACTTCTTTTATCTTCAAGATGATCAAAAGCAAATGATTTATTATTAGAAATAATAATATTAAAGGAATTGGCAATAGCAATTGAATCTTTTAAAAATTCAAAAGCACGCAATGAAAATTTTTCTGTAATAATATTTACTTCCGAATTTTCGATAATTGATTCTTTCAATAATTCTCCTAAGTTTTTATTTATCATTTTCAATAGTTTCCTTATAATCTGCAATTAACTTACTTAATTTAGTTACTTTACGTAATTGAATATTATTAATAGCATCAAAATGTTTTTGACCACATTTTATTTTAAGTTTTTCGCTTTCTCTTAATTGGGAATCATCTTCAGAACCTTTAGTTTCAGCGATTAATACAATTTTTTCTTGAGTAAGAATAGCTCAATCTGGATTATAGTCACCTAATGGGGTGTTAATTATAAATCTTCTAGGAAGTTTTATGAACTTCTTCACATCATCTGAAAGCGATGAGTCTTCAGCAAAGTCCTTTTCAATAGTAGATTGACACTTTATATATTCAAAAGGACATTTTTCATTTTCATTAGGAAGTTTATATGTCAATTCATCTGTAATATAAATTTCTTCCTCTAAATCTTCAATAATTGATTGTTCATAATAAGCATTAACTGGAGTATATTTAATTCCATTACAAATCATTCCTTTCTTTACTTGATTTATAGCATTGTTAAGAGAGATTTTTACTTGATATGGATTTACTTTTAATTTTTTCAATAAGTTAGATTGACAAAGAATTTTTATAATAGTTGCTTTCTTTAATTCATGAATACTAGCTAATTCATTAATAATGTCTTTAACTATATTACTATCAATAGTTTCTCTTTCTGCAATCTTTGAATCAACAGTAGTGGCATTCCCTTTAACTACACCAATATTACGTTGCATTTGAATATTCCCTTTTTGTGTTTCAATTATCTTCCAACTAGCAGATTGCATATTTTCATTTACGTATTCAATACATTGATTAATAAATTCTTGTGTATCAAATTTAATTTTATAGGTAGTTCTTGAAGAAATTTTTTGTCATAGTTCTTTAAATTCTTCAGATAAATAAACACTTTTAACCAATTTATTTCTTACTTTAGCATTAGCTTTTTCAAGCTTAATATATTCTCTAGAACTCTTTAATAAGTCAATGATGTATTGATTTTCTTCATGACTAAATTTTTCTAAGTAGAAAGTTTTAGACATAATGGCTTCATAAAATTCATCTGTAGCTGAACCATTACTTATATAATTTTGTGCTATTAATTCATTATAAATTTCTTTTGATTTTTCATTATCAATTGATAATGAATCATTAATCTTACCAATAAATGAATTTTGATCAATTTTCTTTATTGATAATCCAGCTTCCTTTAATTCTTTTTGTAAGTCATCAGCAAATTGCTCATAAGAAGAATTAGCAATAATAGATAGTTTATTATATTTTTGTGCTGTGCATCTTTCTCCATTTTGATTTACACAAATTCTTAAACCTCTACCAATTTGTTGTCTCTTTTTTATTTCTGATTTTGTAGAACATAAGGTACATACTTGGAAAACATTAGGATTATCTCATCCTTCTCTTAACGCTGAGTGAGAGAAAATAAAAGCAAGTTCTTCATTAAAAGATAATAATTGTTCTTTATCTTTCATAATTAACGAATATGTGTCGACATCTTCTTTAGATTCTCCAGTTTTTGAATCAACCATTCTTTTCTTCTTATCAATGGAAAAATATCCTTGATGAATAGATTTAGCTAATTGTTTTATGTCTTTTCCGATATATAACTGTTTATATTCCTCTTTGCTATTAACTATCTTTTCAAATTGCTCTTCAAAATAATTAGCATACTTCCCATTTAGTGCATTCCCTTCATCATCATATTGTCGATAATTTTTAACTTCATCTAAGAAAAATAAACTCAAAACCTTTATTCCTTTTGACTTTAATTTAACTTGTTTATCTAAATGTGCCTTTATGGTTGTTGTAATTTGAGTTTTTTTAATAGATCAATCATCCACTTCATTAGAAGAATTCTTTTCAATAAATGCTCCATTTGTAAATTTAACAACATTATTAATGAAATCAATTTCATCAACTATTAACCCATTATGATTACTACGATGTGTAATATCAATAATTTCATCTTTTTCTTTGACGTTAAATTGTTTCTTAACATCCTTGTTAGTATAACATTCAATTTTAGCAGTTCCTTTTTTGCAATCGGTTGATATAACTTTCCCTATTGCACCATAATCATTAACAATTTCGCTTCCATATACTTCAATTTGTTTTACTAAATTCTTATTGTATGCATCAATTGCATCTAATCTATAAATCTGATGTTCTTTGCTTCTTTTTCTAAAAGTTGCTGAATATCTTAAAACAAATAATGGATTTAGTTTTTCAATCGATTCAATACTTGTTTTAGTAGATGCGGTGGTTTGTGGTTCATCAATGATAATAATGGGATTAGTTTGTTTAATTAAATTAACAGGAATTTCACCAGAAAGTGCTTCTCTTGATTGAAGGAAAATTTTATTCTCACTATTGAAAGCTTGGATATTAATAATCATAATTTGGATTTCATTACTAGTTGAGAATTCCCTAATATCATTCATATTGTTAGAATCATAAATAAAATAATTTAACGGTTCATTATTATAGAGTTGTCTAAAATGCTCTTTAGTTATATCTAAAGTTTTTAAAACTCCTTCTTTAATAGCAATAGAAGGAACTACAATAATAAATTTATTAAACCCGTAATTTTTATTTAATTCATAAATAGTTCTTAAGAAAACATATGTTTTTCCAGTCCCAGTTTCCATTTCAATATCAAATGTATAAGGTTTTTGATGAGATGATATACTTGTTTCAGTTAAACAATTTTTCTTTTGAACTTTATTTAGATTTTCTTGGAGGATTAAATCGAAATCTGATGAGATAATTTGGTTAGAATAACCTAAACCATTATTAATTAAATTAGTGACGCTAGAAACTGTGAATTGCCCTGTTTTAGTTTTAATTCCAGTAAATAGTTCTACTACAGAATTAATTGCTTCTAATTGATAATCTAAGCTAGAATCAAACTTTAGTTTCATTATAAAATCCAAACCTTAATGTTTTTTGATATCATTTCTATTTGCTTTAGAGCATTTATTTTATCTTCATCATTAATGAAATTTTCATCTTTTAAATAAAGTGTTAATGAACCTTCAGCATTATTTTCTTCATAAATAGTTTTAATTGTTCAAGAAATATTTTTATATGGATTTTCATCAATTGCAAATATTATGGAATTACTTTCGTCAATATAAACTTTATTATCCTCAATCTTTTTAAGTTCAAACTTTGTATTTAAATTTAATCCGGTTCTCAATATTAACTCATATAATATATCTTCCATAGTTCTATCTGCTTTGAAAGTTTGATTCATTTTAAATAAGGAATTTTGGATTGATTCCTCAGAAGAGACATCAACATCAAAATCATTTATGTTTGTAGAGTCTAATTTGAAATATTTAAAGCCATCGTTATATTTAAAAAGTTCAATTGATTTTTTTATTCTATCTCTTGTGAT
>JAHHTI010000007.1 GCA_020024735.1 Mycoplasmataceae bacterium
TTATTAAACTATTAAAAAAACTATTTTTTCTTAGTAAAAATTTTTTTCTTACATCCTTTAAAATATCAAATATTATAAAATTTAATAGAAAGTTATGAAACTCAAGAGAGAAAAATATTTACCAGAAATTGAAAGACGTAAATTTAAAAAAGCTAGTGCTTTTCGACAATCCTACTTAGTTATTAATGGACAAAAAACAAAAATTATTTGTAATCACATTAATAATGACACCTCTTTTAATGAATATGTAAAGGACATTAATGATATTGATAGTTATTGTTGTTATTTAATTGCACCGATGATTAAAGTAGCTTTAACACCTGAAATCTTTGAAGTTTTTGATGTTTTAGAAATAGGTAATGATATGTATATTAAAGCGATTTATACAAATAATAGTCAAATTGATGATTATGAATTCTATTATGATGGTATTTTGTTGTTACAAAAAAACCTTAGTGAAAAGATCAACCTTCTCGTAGGTTCAAAAATTAACTTTAGAAGAGTATAAAAAAAACCAACTACGGTTAGTAGTTGGCTTTATAACAATGCATCATCAATTTCAACAAAATCAGGATTTTTCTTTTTTCAACCTTTGAATTTTGGATCAAAAGGGAATCTCTTATTATAGAAATTAACTATTTCAGCATCGTATCCATATTTTAATTTATTTCAATTTACATAATAGTCATGAGCAGCTGCTGCACCAAATGTTTTGACACCATCAGGAACTTTTTCAACATCGTATTGAGATTCAATAGCTAATAGATTTTGTAAGTTTAAATTTTTATCAATAGCGAATACAGGATGATTATTGAGTGCTATTGTGGTTACTTTTTTCGCAGTTTTTTTGTTACCAATAGTTGTGGTTTTAATATTTAAGTCATATAAACAACTACAAATATTTTTTACATCACTATCACCAATAACAGTGGCATAACTATAACTTAATGAGTAAACTGCATAATCAATGGCTGGTACTTGTTCTAATAAGCTGATAGCTAATTTTTTCTTGTTTCTTGAACCATAGAAATGCATTTTGGTTAATCTCACGCATCCAAAGCATCCAATAATTAATCCAATCACTACATAAATTAATCCAATACCAATATTTGTTAGAATGAATGATTGATCTTGTCAATTAGCTCCCATAATTCCAATTCCATAAACAATTGCCCCAATGTTTTTAATCGCATAGGTAAATGGTGCAATATAACTTAGAACTTGGAAAATAGGTGCTTGCATACTTGGTGGGAAAGTACCTCATCCAGAAGAAAGGTTAATAATTAGGAAAATAATCGCAATAAATTTCCCTATCACATCATCCCTAAAGAAGAACCATAGAGCACCGATGAAAATTGCAAATTCGATACCCGAGAATAAAAGCTGCAAGTAGAGCAATCCAAAAGTTGAACCTAAAATATGATAACCTAATGCATATAGCGTCAATGATAGGATAGTAACTTGAATAACTACCATTGCAATCATTACTGAGATTTTTGATCACCATCAAGTAAAGGCTTCTCTAAACCTAATAAATCTAGTAACTTTTCTTTGTTTTGCCACTTCTTTTGGTGACAACAATTCTGGTTTTGATGCTGGACCACGACGTTTACGATCAAGAACAAAAGTCAACATCAACACCCCTACTCAAATACTAATGAATAAGAAGAATTGTCCTAATCCGATTCCATAAACTGAATATTCTTCACCAATCACTCCATCAGTAATTAATTCTGTATTAGGTTGTGGAGCACTTGATACATTGGTAGAAGGAGCAACAGGTGTTGCCACTGGTGGAGCATTAGCCATTTGTTCACGATGGCCTGGGACAAGAGACTTCAATGAGTTTCCTAAACCCTTCATATAGTTTTCTCATTCTGCTTGTGTTGCAACAGCATATCGCATACTAGAAACATCACTATAAGCAGGATTAGAAACAGTAGGACTAGTAGTATCAGCAGCTAAAGTAGTAGTTGCATTCATTAAGGAATTATTATTAATAGAAGTAAAAGTACTTAAAGATGCTGGGGCAATAGTTCAATCAATGGTAATAGCATTACTAATAGCTCCATTGCTTTCAATGTTAAATGTAACTGTACCAGGATTGGTTTTTTGTAAATTAGCAACAGTTAATTTTTTCATTTCATTTGGTTTAATACCATCAATTTTAATATTGGAAAGAATGTTATCATTACTTAAGCTATCAAATTCAGCTTGTGTGATAGAAGCGTTAAGTGGAGTTATTTTTTTATTAGCAATAGCTTGGTTAATTCTTTCAATATAATTTGTAGGAGCATTAAATAAAGTTAAAAAGTCATTGTCAGTTTGAATTTGTTGTAAAACCGTAGCAACAGTAGCATCTACTCCTTTAATAATTTCTTTAGTAGGCATAGTACCAGTAGTTCATTTTTTAGGATTTAAAAAATTGATATTTCCAAAGTTTCTTTCAAAGAATGAAGTAATAAACATCTTGTTTTGAACTAATTTTGCTGCATATGGAAGAATTGTACCAATTGAAGCAAAAGGACTACTACTATCTCTTGCATTTGTTGTTCTTGCCATTTTTTCAGGGGAAGTTTCTTCTTCATGACTTTCTGGAGGTAAAGTAGGTTTTACAATTGAATCTAAAATAGGACTAACTACTGATTGAATAGAATCCACAAATGAACCTGTTGCACTATTGGTTCAATCATTACCTTCAGGAATTGTTTCGCTAGTCTTCCCTTCGTAAGTTTTTGCACCTCGTGCAACTGCACTATCAGCATTTCCACTAGCTTGTAAACTATCAGCTACAGCATCTCTAATTTCATCATTTCTAAAAACAATTGCATTCCCAGCCTTTAATTCAATAGAAGGAATCATAGCAGTAGCGTTATTCTCACCCCTTGATCCTTTATGCATTTTAATTCCCTCAGCAGGCAAATTAACAGTAGCATCAGAGGTTGGAGTAAATAAATATTCTTTTTGGTTAGCGACATAAACATCGTTCACAATATTAATTAAGGTTTGCATAATTAAACGTGGATAGAAATCAATCACCATTGAAGATTTCAATTCGTTAAATACTTTCATAAATTGACCAAATAAAAAGTTCTTCTTGAAAGTGGTTCAAATATTAATAGGACTATATTTCAACTCATCTAATTGATTTGTTCAATTACTAGCTTGTTTTTGCTCAGCAATGGTATCTTGAACTTCAGGAGAAGCTCCACCATCAATAGGCATTTTATCATAATACATACTAGTCAAGACATTAGCAAAGATACTATTGAAATCCACAGGAATTTGAATTTGTAATCAATAATTTTCATTATCAACTTTTCAAGCTCCAATGGTATTGTTAGTAACATTAATCATACTAGGATCATAGTTAGCAATTGAATCTGCTTTTAAACTACTAGTAGTCACTACTTCACCCGGAACTCCAGTTGTATTATTAGGTCCAGCAACATTACTTGGTTCACCATTGTAGTTATTAAAATAAGAAACATTATGTAATTGATTTTCTTCATTTAAGTTAATGGTAAAAGTTCCATTATCATTTCGAGAAATAACAGATTCTTTAAATTTAGTATCTGTTCAACCTCTTAAAAAAGATTCAACAAAGGAATAATTAGTAATATAAGTATCACATTTTTGAATATCAATAGAGATGTAAGGTTGTTTAGTATTAGTTTTAGGATCTAAGTTCTTCAACTTAATAGCAGTTGGCATCCCATAATCATCAAATTTCTTATTGGCATCAGCTTCACCAATAACAATTCTGCCATTACTCATACCAATTGCTAAGTCAATTCTTTTCGAATTATCAACAATAGCCATTGGTACAGCACCAATTTCCCCAACCGGGTTTCAGAATGCATAAATACAAATGAATCCATATAGGAAAGGAACAAAGGATATAGCAATAAATTTAATTACCTTCTTCTTAGAAGAAAATAATTTTCCTATTCATTCACTTTTAAAATACTTTCATAATTTTAACATAGGTAATATTCTATCACTTTTTAAAATAAACGATTAAATAAAATTAGTTAGAGATTTATTTTCCAATTTTATACTTAAGAGCTTCAAAGTATAATTCTTCTAAAGCATTTAAAGTTTTACGGTTTTGGATTTTTAATTTGGTTACTTTAGGAGGTTTTTGTTGAGGCATTGGTTTAGGTTCAATAATAGGTTGTACTTCAATAATTTGAGGTTCTGGTTGAATAACTTCTTTTTTAGGTTCAACTTTTTTGTTAGTAGTAGCCATTTTAGGAAGTGGTTCTTCTTTAACCTTGGCTTCTTCTTTATTTTTTAACTTATTAGCTTCTTGTTGAGCTTTTTGTAAAGCGGCTTGTTCAATAATTTTCTTTTCAGCTTTTCTTCTTGCTTCTTCACGTGCTTCTATTTCTTCAATGGCTTTATCTCTAGCAGATTCGTAGTTGTTAGCATATTGTTGATCTTGATTAAATTTGAAATAAGCATATTTTTCTGCACTTTCAGGATAAGCTTTAGTTTCAAAAGCATAAGGACTTCATACATTATTTTCTAAATATAAATCTCTATCATAGTCTCTAGCAAACAAGCCCATCTTATCTCTAGTATGGGGACTTAATTTTACTTTTTTTCATCTAATGTTTTCCATCAAAATATCCTCAAAAACTAAATAATATATATATTATACAACATTATTTGCTAATTCTTACATCGGGTATTATGCTCATTTATCATGAGAAGATAGGTCTTCTAGCATTGGAATATATCTTTCATATTTTCTATCACTTCGAGATTTAGCAATCAAGAAAATAATTGAAATGATAATTAATAATATACAAACTAATCCTACAATAACAAAGATGATTGGATTGTTATCAACCTTTAAACCATCAATAATAATCTTGAAGAAATGATTATCCCCACCATTAATAATCAAGTTATGTTCAGCATCAACATACTTACTCAAATGAATTTCTACAATTTTAGTTTTTCCAAATGCCCCATATGCGATTGAAATAGCAATATCATCACGAGCCACAAAATTTTCTGGTAAATCAACAAAGAAATTTTCAGTTTGTTTGTAAAGCAAGTCAACTAATGGGTTAATATCATAATCTTCAGGTTTTACCTTCGCAAATTTGCTTTTAAGCACTAAATGTAAATTTCCCTTATCATCTAAATATTCTTTTTCATAATTGCTATCTTTACCAGAGACAATTCCTGAATAATCTTTTAATCTAGTTTGTCACCCTCTAAAACCATATAAGACAAAAGTTGACGGAATACGATAAGTAGTTAAATTTCCACCAACATAACATTCTGTTAAATACACATTGAAAGAAATTTCACCTCTTAATTTATACTTTGATTGGTCTGCGAAACTAGTGGAAATCTTTCATTGAGAATTTTTATTGTAATTGGTTACAGAACTATAAATACTACTTTCAAAATCAGTTTGTCTTAAGATTTCTTCAATTTCATTAATAATTACTTGATCAATGGTTTCAGTACGATATTTGGCAGGTGCTTCATAACGAGTCTTAATATCAGTAATTGTAGAAGTTACATATACGTATCCTCCTTTTTTATCATTCAAAAGAGGATTTAATAACCATATTTGCTTTTGTTGAACAATCACAATATTACCAGTAGATTCTGGAATAATTAAAAAAACTCTTGCAATACTAGCATTCCCTACTACATCGGTATAACACTTAACAACTTTACTAGTAGCATTGTTTTGATTTCAAACTAAATCATTAGCATTAGTAAAGTTTTCAAAATTAAATTCTAGTAAATTACAACTTTGAATAGGTTCTTGATTTCTAAAGTTAGTGAATGTGGAAGAAATATAAAAAATATTATTACTAAAATAAATAGAACTAATATTTAATAAAATCGGACTAAATGAACCACCAGCTTCATCATAAAAAGAGATTTCATCAATTTTTGGTATAGTATTTGTTTCATAGTTATAAGTACCATAAATTGCACCTGGTTCTTTCCCTGGTTTAACCCAAGCAAAATTAATGGAATTATCTTTTCCAATACTTATATAAAATTGATTACACAAAGTTTTTACATAATCATCATAGATAGAAATATCACTAAAATCAATGGAGTCTAATTGTCGTTCAATTTTAAAAACTAAATCTTCATAGATTCTCACATTAATAGAATTGTTAAGAGAATTTAATTCTAAAATAATAGAATATTTTTTATTGTTGTTATGATTAACAATACTAGCGATCCCTATCATAAATGAAGTTCCTTTAGAAGAATCAGACATATCATCAAAACCTGGGTCAATTTTTAATTCTTTTACTGTTCCATCAGGATTTAAAGTTAGTAAACAACAATCATGAATCCGAGAGAACATATTGGTATTAGTAGATTCCATTATAAACATTTGATTATCATCTGCACCACTAAATTGGTATAAACCTAAAGTATTTCTACTACGAAAGGGAGGAAGTTGTGTAGTTGAAATATTTTTTCCTGTATCCGCACTTAAAGTGTATAAGGTTGTTTTACGATTAACTAAATCGCTTTGAGTTTCACAGATAACTACAAAGAAGGGAGTACTAGTAGAATTTTGTACATATTTAATGTCCATTACATTTGATAAAGCAGAAGTACTTCAAACATATTGATTAGTGTCATTATTAAAGTAAGTTAAATTAACTAATGTTTCATCATTAGCATTTTTAGTTGTTAAAAGATATCCATTATTTCCACGACAATAGGGTTTATTAGGAGCATATTCATAAGGTAAGTACAAAGAATTGTTAGCATTAATTACATTAGTTTGTCCAGTTTCATCAGCTTTAGTTTCTTGTGTAGTTAATGTTTGATTAGTAAGAGCAGTTTGAGAAGAATTAACAGAAATTATTGATAAACAAAAAAATGCTACAAAAAAAGCAGATATTGCTAAAACTAGTAAGGATAGAAATGATGATATTTTTTTTCACATTTTTTTCATAACTTTTATTATTAATTTTAACATTATAAAGCGTAAATTATACTAAATAAAGCGTAATTATTATAATAAGGTATTAATTTTATAAAAACTTAAGAGTACTTAGTATCCTTAAAAAATAGCTAATTTTTAAGATTTTTTATTGTCGTTAAGTAAGATTTCTTGGAAAGTTTTTAGAAAAACTTCTGGTTGACTCTTAAAAGGGGAATGGTCTGCATTAGGAATTAAACTGATTTCAATGTTGGAATGAATTTTTTGTAATCATTCAATGGTTTTTTGATAATTTAAAAATTGGTCATTAGTTCCATGGATAAGATATCACATTGCTGTAGAAGAGCCATTGATGTTTTCAAAAAGAGATTTAAACTTTTTACTTTTAAAGCTTGCAAAGATTTTTACTATGGCTATCCTATTTTCCATACTGTATTCATTTAACTTACTAACAAAATTAGCCACATCTCTTCAACTTCATTCATCAATGTCTAATGCTTTTTCATCATTACGTTTTAAATTAGGTTTAATTTGTTCTTTGATTTTAGCAACAAATTCATCTTCCTGATTGGGGGTTAGTGGATCGATTAAAATTAATTTTTCAATATTTTCAAATTCTTGTTGAATGATTAAAGCAATTGCTCCACCCATTGAGTGACCTACCAAAATCACTTCATCATTATAGAAATTTTTTAATTCATGACGAGCTTGTCGCACTAATGTTTCAAAATTAACATCATAATCATAGGATGCTTGCTTATAATCACCATGTAGCAAAAAATCAAAAGAATAAAAATTAATTCCTATTTCTTTACATCAATTTTGAATCAGTGAAAGATTATCCTTGTTACTAGTTCATCCATGTAAAAAGATTAAAGTCTTCATACATAAATAATAAATCTTTAGCGATAAAAGACTTAAAAAATTTTTAATTTTACTAAAATAATGTATACTTAAAAAGTATAAAAATTATATTGTGGAGTTTAATTATGTCAAGAAAAGATGATATTACAAATAAAGGTCCATTAACTGGAAATCATAGATCACATGCTATGAACCATTCAAGAAGAGTTTGAAATTTAAATCTTCAAACTGTTGAAATTAAAGATGGACCTCACAAAACTAAAAAAGTTAAAGTGTCTGCAAGAACTTTAAAAACTTTAAAAAAGAACAATCAATTAGCTTAATTGTTAATCATTAAGGAGAATAACTTATGGCTCTAGTTTTAAATGCAACCATTGAAATCCCAAAAAACTCTAAAATTAAATATGAATATGATAGAAAGACTGGACAAATTTCAGTTGATAGAATTTTGTATGGATCAAGTGGATACCCACTAAATTATGGATTTATCAAAGAAGCTTTAGATTGAGATGGTGATGAATTGGATGTTTTAGTTATTGCTGATCAAGCTTTTAATCCAGGTATTAACGTTCCTGTAAGAATTGTTGGCGCAATGGAAATGATTGATGGTGGAGAAACTGATACTAAATTATTAGGTGTCATTGATTGTGATGTAAGATATAAAGGTATTCAAAAATTAAGTGATGTTAATCCACATTTATTATTAGAAGTAAGAGATTTCTTTGAAAACTATAAAAATTTACAAAACAAAAAAGTTATTATTAAAGGTTTTCAAGATGAACAATGAGCAGCTCATGAATATCAAGAATGTTGTGAATTAATGCAAAAATATGGAAAAATGGATAAGGATGAATTTGTTAATAAAATGAAACAAGAACACCCTGAAAAATATTCTACTAACTAATTATAGTGACTAAAATAAAAATATCTCCTCAAAATACCAATATTAAAATTTGTGATTATATTAAAAAAATTGCACCTAATTTAACCATCTCTAAAATCAAAAGAGAAATAAATCAGGGTCAAGTTAAAGTTAATCAAAAAAGAGTTATGGATAATTATCTTTTACAACCTAATGATGAATTATCTATCTTTTTAAACATCAAAAAACCAAATTTAAATTTTCTTAAAGTCAAAATTAAAGTACCAATTTTTTATGAAGATAAGAACATTATTATCTTTGATAAACCTAAAAACTTATCATGCCAAGAAAATGTTAATGAAAAAATTAATACGCTTAATAATTATCTAAGAAAATATTGTTACCTTCATCACTACTGAGATGGATATGATATTGAAAGTGAACCAGCCTTAATTCACCGTTTAGATCACAATACAACCGGATTAATTGTAGCGGCTAAAAATAAACAAGTAGCAAGAATTCTTAATCATAATATTCATGACGAGATTAGTAAAAAATATTTAACAGTTATCTATGGTAAAGCACGAAGAGAAAAAGAATTATTAAAAGATTACATTCAAAAGGATGAAACTAAGACTAATCAAATGATTATTACTAAACAAGCTAATCAAGTAACTAGTCAAATCAAAACTCACTATGAAGTGGTAGCTAGAACTGCTCAATACTCAATCCTTGAAGTCAAACTTTTAACTGGTAAAAAACACCAAATTAGAGCACATTTAGCTTTTTATAAAATGTATATTGTGGGTGATAGCAAGTATGGTATTAAAAATCGTAATTTAAAAATTACATCACAAGTTTTAGTATCAAACCAAATTACCTTTCATTTAAGTAATGAAGCACTAAAATATTTAAATGATAAAAAATTCATTAAACATACTAATCCATCTAAAATTCTGGAAGAAATTTATTAATCTTGAATCGGAGTTGGTTGTTTTTGTTTTTTTGATAATTTCTTTCACAAGATAATAAAAACTACTACCATTATTAAGCCTAAAACAGCACAAACAATTAAAACAATGAATAAAATTTTTAACATATGGTTATCACTAGAAGGTAAGGCTTGAAATTCGTTAATAGGACCTAATACAACATTATTTTTTTTCAAAACAACTGAATTGTTACTTTCGACTTCAATAGTGTAACCTTTGCTATTTAAAACTTCTTTTAACTTAGCTGGTTCATTATTAATATCTGAATCAGTTTTAAAATATAGAATTAACAAAGCAGGTTGCACAAAAATATTTTGATAAATATTTTCATTATTAAGTATGGTATCTGGTGTTTTTTTTCTAATCAAGATTCCATCTCAAGTACTTAAGGTAGAAGGTGCTAGTGTAATAGTTTTTTGGGCAATTTGATTATTGGTTGGATCAAAATAATTTTCCACATCAACAGTAAAATTTAAATTATTCCCTTCATCACTTGGAGCACTAGTAATATTAAAAGAATTAGGAATAATTCTAGGAATGAATTTTTTATCATTCTTGAAAATAATACTTTCATACTCTACTGCATTGGTAATTATATAATTGTTTTCTAAATAAGACTTATCAACACAAATGTTATATGGTGACTTAGCTTCAGCCGATTTTCATCCAAATTCTACTAAGGGAACAGGTTTAAATTTTTTGATTGAATATTCTGGTGGAAGTCCATCAACAACCTTACCTTGACTATTAACAATTTTTGTGGGTTTAAAACGAATAGTTTCTATCCCGTCTAAATAATTAGTATTGGTAGCATTATCATCTATTTCATAGGTAACATTATATAATCCTTTAATTTCTAAGAAATTTTGAGCATTGGCAGATGTAATATAATCAGCCGCTTTATTGGCTAATTCATTAGTATTTTTCATATCAATACGAAAAGGTTGATAATTCAAATCAACAATTTCACAATGAAGTGGTTTAGGTAATATACCTGCTTCTTGATATTTAAAATCTACTACCAATTTAGCTTGGTTGTTAGGAAGATTGAAATCATTTAATAATACATCAGTGATTTGATCAAGATTAATTATTCCACTAGTACCAGTTAGATTATCTCTTAAAGTTTCTTTAATTAATTGCACCACTGTTTCATCATGAGCATCAAACCGACATTTAATTTCATAAGGGGAAGAATAGTTTCTTAATTGATTGTTCTTAATTACAGGATTAATAGCAATCTCTTGATTAATTATAGTGATATTTTGTATTAAAGGTTTATCAGTGATTCAAGTACCAGCTGAATTATAATACTTATTAATAGTAACGACTGCTTTATCACCTTTAACTTCACAAATAATATCATGGGGTTGAAAATCATTACCAAGAGGTTCCATATTATTTTTAATTAAATATTGATAAATGTTTTGTTGAAGATTTTTAGCATCAAAACTTAATCCTTCAATATTCGTAGTATTACATCTACGAAAACCACTTATATCAAAATTAACATTTAATTTTTTATCTTTTTGTGTTGAAGTATAGTCAATACCATCATATGCTAAACTAAGTTGCATTTGACGAATTTTAATACTTCCTTCTAAATTATCATATTCCAAACCATCTTGTGGAATACTAACAATACAACCATTTGGTGCTCCTCGACCAAATTGCACATTTAAGGCTGCCATTAAATTTGCAGGAATCACTTGATGTGGAGCTCTATCTTGAATTTTTTCAAACTCTGCCGGTTTAGTAGTAACTCCTATAATACTAGTAGCTTGAGGTAAATTAAATCCCTTAAAGGTAAAATTGGTTAAATTAAATTGACTCAAAGTTGTCCCTGGTTGAAGATTAAAAATACCAACTCCATCTCCAACAGTTACATTACAAGTTAATGAACCTTTAGAAAACAAAATGGAATCAAATGAAAAATAATTAGCATAGTCTTTATTGGCAGAAAAATTAAGATTAGTATAAATTTTTTGAAGGTTGGTAGGTTCACAAAATGTTCTTCTTAATACATTTTTTAATTCATTACTGTCAATACTAATATTGACGGCGTTTAAAGCATTTTTATCCGCTTCATTAATACTTAATTCTTCTAAACCAGTTTTAGCAGAATAATCACTGGTATATTTATTTGTTGTATCAACTGTTAAAGTAGTAGAAGGATTTGATAGTGGTAATAATGAAGTTAAAGTACCTATTCCTACTACTAATGAAAAAGTTGTTAATAAAGAAAACTTGTTTAATTTCTTAGACATCTTATTTATATTATAAATTATTAATTTATTTGTTTGGAGATATTACAAAGATAGAGTTTATCAACTACTTCTTATGATTATTCAATTGTTGCTTAGTTAGTAATAATAAATTTTTAAATAACATTACCAAAGTTAATGGTCCAATACCTCTTGGTACAGGACATAGATATTTAACTTTTTCAATCACACTAGAAAAATCAACATCACCACACAATTGATGTTGGGAATTATAATTCATGGAAATATCAATAACAATGGCATTCTTTTTGATATCTTTACCTTTAACTAAATTTACTTGACCAGCAGCACAACAAATAATATCAGCTTGTTTTAAAAAACTACTTAAACGTTTGGTCTTAGAATGACAAATAGTAACAGTTGCATCCTCATATAACATCATCATTGCTAAAGGTTTAGTTACAATATTACTTCTTCCTAAAATTACTACATGCTTACCTGCTAATGAAAGATGATAATGTTTTAATAAAGTCATTACTCCACTTGGAGTACATGGATAGATAGCTGTTTCTTCCTTGCGAAAAACTTTGCCAGCATTAATAGCATTAAAACAATCAACATCCTTATGAGGATCTATGGTGTTAGCAATAACATTTATATCGAGATGTTTAGGTAAAGGAGCTTGTACTAGAATTCCATTCACATCTTGATTGGCATTTAATTTTTGAATTTCTTTAGTTAATTGGGATTGAGAAATATTATCATCAAATTGTAAATGTGTTACATAAATATCTAATTTATTAGCTAACGCCATTTTATTTCTAATATATAAATTACTTGCATCTAAATTCCCTACTTGAACAATAACCAAGTGAGGCTTAACTTGGGATGCTTGCATGATCTTCTTTTGTTCTAAAACTAGTTCAGTTACAATTTCGTCTGCTAATTTCTTTCCGTCTAGAATTTTATGATAAATAGATTTATAGTAAGTAATATCATATTCTTGAGCAGGAGTAACTTTGTAAGGTAAAAAATACTTTAAATAAGGTTCAAAAAATACATCACATCCATAACTTTTTTTACATCGAGAAATAATTAATTCATCACAATGGTATAAAAATAATTCATAGATTTGTTTTCCCCCAATAATAAAAACATCTTCCTTTTTAGCTCATTTTAAAATTTTATTTACATCATTAGTAACTACAGCACCTTTTATTTTTAAATCAAGATTACGAGAAAAAATAACATTTTTTCGGTGTGGTAATAATCTACTACCCATAGATAAATAGGTTTGGTGTCCCATTACTACTGGATGGTTTAATGTTGTCTTTTTAAAATGTTGCATTTCACTAGGAATATTTCAAGGTAATTTGCCGTCCTTGGCAATGCCATTTTCTTGGTCAACACATATGATTAGTTTTAACATCTTCCCTCCTAAACTGCTACTGGAGCTTTAATAAAAGGATCAGGGTCATAATCTTCTAAGTCAAAGTCATCAATGTTGTAGTCAAAAATACTCTTTTTTGATTTGATAATAAGTTTTGGTAATTTTTTCGGTGTTCTAGCTAATTGAATATTTATTTGTTCTAGATGATTAGTATAGATGTGGTTATCACCAATAGTGTGAATAAACTCTTTAGGCTTTAACCCGCATTCATTAGCCACTAGAATAGTTAATAAAGCATAAGAAGAAATATTAAAAGGTACACCTAAAAAAATATCTGCACTTCTTTGATATAATTGACAAGATAATTCACCATCATTAACATAAAATTGATAAAAGCAATGACAAGGAGGTAATAACATTTCATCAATATCATTAGGATTTCAAGAAGAAACAATTAATCTTCGAGAAGAAGGATTATTTTTAATTTGATTTAATATCTTTTGGAATTGGTCAACTCCATTAAAATTTCTTCATTGTTTCCCATAAACCGGACCTAATTCTCCTCATTGCTTAGCAAAGGCTTCATCAGTTTTAATTTTGGTAATAAATTCTTCCATTGTTTCATTTTGGTAAGCAGAAGACTTTTTATAATTTTCATAAGGTCATTCATTTCATATCTTAATATTGTGGTCAACTAAATATTTAATATTAGTATCTCCAGCAATAAACCACAACAACTCTCCAACAACGGCACGAAAATTCACTTTCTTTGTGGTTAAAATGGGAAAGCTTTCTCTTAAATCATATCTGGTTTGACTTCCAAACAAGGAAATCGTTCCAGTTTGAGTACGATCATCCTTATGATTGCCTTGTTCTAAAATATGTTTTACTAAATCTAAATATTGTTTCATATATAGAATTATACTATTTATAATAATAGTATGAAAATATATATTGGGAGTGATCATACTGGGACTAACCTAAAAAATAAAATCATCCATCACTATCAAGATAAATACCAATTTATCAATTGTAGTAGTGATGATGAAACTCCTCTTAATTATGCTAAGATTGGGATTGATGTTGCTACTTGTGTTGCTAAAGATGAAGGTAGTTTAGGAATTGTTATTTGCGGTTCAGGAATCGGTATTAGTATTGCTGCTAATAAAGTACAAGGGATTCGTTGTGCTTTAATTTACAACAAAGAAGTTGCTGCTTTAGCTAAGCAACACAACAATGCTAATGTGATTGCTTTAGGAGCAAGAGAATTTAGTGAAGAGATGATCTTTCAAATGTTAGATGTGTTTTTTGATAGTCACTATGAAGGTGGCAGACATGAACCAAGAATTTCTACCATTACTACATATGAAAAAAAATAGTCAGTGATGACTATTTTTTTAACTATCCAAGAACCAAAAAGTTTATTTTTTAAGTGGATATAGTTGGTTCATAATATTTTGTAATACTTCTAAAGGAATTTCCCCATTCTTTAAGAATAAATTAAAGACTTCCTTTGTATATTTTTTATCATTAATTAATGATTGACCTTGACTTAATTTACCATTAGCATGTAAAGCACTTTCAGCTTGTTTGAATAAATCTTCAAAGATAATTTTTCCTAACATATATCCAGTTGCTTGTGATGGCATAACTAGATATCTAATAGATTCTGAATTAATATCTCCAATCCCTAAGGCAGAAGTAGCTTTCATATAATTTCTAGCATCTTGCAAAGAAGCCCCATAAGGAAGCGCGCTATTTCCATTAGTATCTTGGTGATGGAAAGCAGTATCTAAACACAATCGCATATTTCTTAATTGAGCTTCATTTAAATATCCATAGTATTGCAACATATTTGCTAATTTAATAGAGTTTTGTAATTTTTCATCACTATTATCATTACCTTGAGCCTTTTCATAGTAAACTCCACCATGAAGTTCTTTCATTTGAGCAGTTAATTCTTGAACTTTGGAAGCATCGTATTGAGGAACAATTCCTTTTCCTGTTAAGAAATCAGTAGGCATTCTAGTGTCAGTATTCAAACCTGTTCCATACACTTCAAGTTCATTCGCAAATCATTCAGTAAAGACAGCTCATCCTTCGTGGAATGAATCATTAACAAAGGTGTATCCTGGACCATCACCATTCTTACCATCACCACCTGGTAAATATTTAGTTCAGTAAGCTTGTTGGGTATGATGTCCCATTTTTCCTTCATGAGTTGTTAATGAAGATACACTTCATTTTGGTAATGAATAATAAGGGTCACAGTTATATTGGAATTGATTTGATCCTCTTGGACCTTCCATCCCTACCCCAATGTCTTCTCTAATTGCATAGTCATATGGTGATAAAACATAATCAGGAATAGAATTAAAATTTGAATCATATAAAGCATCTGTTGCTTTTTTAAAGTCCATATATCCTTGGAATGATAAGACAGCTCCTGCTAAAGCTTGATTACCGGTAACTGTTCCTGTTTCTTTTCCATTAATGGTTTTTTTATTAGCTCATGTTTTTCATAACCTTGAGCTTGGATTGTCTTTTGATATTTTTTTAAATCACCACTAGGATTATTTCAATATTTATCAATATAATTAGTTAAATCTTGATCAGCTAAATGTTCTCTACCAAAAAAGAAATCTTCTTGGTTTAATCATTTATTAAATTTAGCAAAATCATCAGGTTCACTTGCTAAACTAATTTCTTGAGGATCAAGTTTTCCAATACCATCTTCATCAAATCAAATTTTGTTATTAAATCCATTTGTAATAATACCTTTCACTTGGTTAGCTACACTAGTCATATTAGTTTTAGCTTGTGATGAATATTCTAAACCTTTTTGATAAATTTCAGTGGCTTCATTGTTAATAGAATTATTATTAAATAACATTTGTTGATAAATCTTGTTGCCATCATTATAATTTGCATTAGGACCTCCATTTTTTAAATTCATAAAACCAATACCGACATTTTTTTGATTTAAATTAGCTTTAGTCAATCCTAAACCATAAATTTCTACTGTATTTTTACCAAGATCAACAGTTAATGTTTTTTCTTGTTCTGCATCAGCTGAATTATCAGTTTTTGTTAATGTAACTTCTTGAGAGTTTTGAGGACCAAAACTATCACTATTTGCATAGTAAGTTGTAGCATACCAAACCATAAAATCATCTAAGGTAGTTTTTAATACTACAAGTTTATCAGCAATATCTTTTGCTTCTTGTTCGTTGATACCTGGAGCATTTTTTACTTCATCATTAATCATCGTAAAATAATTTTTAGATAGACTCAACTTGACAAGTCCTTCCATATTAATTGAAGTTTGGGTATTATCTTGAGCAAATTCTTCTAATTGACTTCCATAAAAGAAACTTACCATTTGATATAAATAAATCTTTTTAACAACTGTTGATGGTTGTATTCCATAAGTTGTCATTCCATAATCCATATATTTTTGGTAATCTTTGATTGCTCCAATTGCCCCATCTAATGCACTTACCATGTTTTTTAATAATTGAACATCTGGTGTTTGAGAAGAATCAGGATCTCCGGTTTCAGGATTAAGAGGATAAATATTAACAGCTTCTTTCACAATGTCTCTAATATGATTAGAAGATGTAGATAACACCTTTGCATCTTTAATAGGATTAGCTCCTAAATAAATTAGACCACTTTCAATATTTCTAATTTTATTTTCTCATTGGAAAATATAAGAATCTAATCAAATTATTTCATCAATTCCTAAATTACTTTGATTAGTAGTTTTAAAATTATTTAAAGCTTTAATTGCTTCGTTCGCATTATTAATTATTTGAGAAAAGTCAGGGGTTTTACCTTCAAATTTAGGTAAGCCTGCTGCGTTATCTGCTAAGAATGTTGATTCGTTACTTAAATATTGATTATTCAATTTAATTAAAGCACTAGCCATCGTATTAGATTCTCCACTACTACATGATACTAAAACAATTGGGGTTATTCCCATAGACACTACTCCTAAACCAAGTAATGCAGTTGCTGCTGAGATTTTCTTTCACTTTTTCATTTTTGCTACTCCTTAAAATACATCACATTTCTATCTTAACACTACAAAAATTAATAGTCAAACAGACAATTTTTGTCTGTTTGAACGTTGCTTTTATTATGTTATAATAAAGACGGATAATCTATTTTTTAGTTTTTTTCATACAAACATATAGTAATGACTTTATTCATTTATCTGCTTGTAATGACATAATTAGGATTTTAAATTTTTAAATCAATTCGGTTGTTAACAATCTTCAAAAAACCTACACAATATAAAGGTAATTCTAAAACTCTCTTATTACTATCATAAGAAATATTGTTATTTGAAAAAATGATGGCATATTCTACATTCTTAGCATTTAAAATTTTGTTTAGTGATTTTACACTATATTTCTTACCGAACTTGATTTCAATTGGAACTAAATGGTATTGAGTGTTTTCTAAAATAGCATCAACTTCATAATTGGTATTAGTATTATCTTGAATGTATTGATCATTTTCACTTTCCGCACTATTTCCTTTAAAGGAATAATAGAACAATTCATCATTATTATTTAAAAAAGATAATTCGTTAAAAAAATAATTTTCTGCAATTGCTCCTCGTTGATTAGCATAAACATTATCTTTATTATCAAACATCATCTCATCCATATTAAATAAAGCTGAAACAAAACCACAATCATTAAAATACAACTTAAATTGTGATTCCATTTGCACCACAGTTAAAGGAGCACTAGGTTTCTTAATATTGTTAACTTTATAAACAATACGGGAAATCAATAAATTCTTAATGGCATTTTGATAATTCAAATATCTTGCAGTAGTATCTATTTCATTAAGATAAAAACGGTTGTGCTCTTTGGCAAAAAAAATTTTCATTGCATCAAAGACACTAATACATTTAGTTTTTTCAGAATTTTTTCCAAGATATTTTAAAATATCTTTTTGATATGAATGATATAACTCTTTTTTCATATTTAAAAGTTCTAAGGAATTAACCTTATTGATATAAGATAACACTACTTGTGGCATCCCGCCTACTATCATATATGTATGCAATAATGAATTTAATTGTTCATGAACAATTTTATCCAAGGGTTTTAAATTACTAATAGCTTCTTTAATTTTATGAATATAGGACTCTTTATTTAAGGCAATAAGAAATTCTTGAAAATTCATTGGAAACATATTTCATAGATGGACTTTACCAACAGGAAAAGAAGCATCTTTTTTTTCTAAGGTATTACCTAAATAACTGCCTATACAAATAATCCTATAATCAAGATGTTTATCAACAAACATTTTAAGGGCAGTTTTTAAACTTGGGACTTCTTGCACTTCATCAAAGATTAATAATCAAGAATTATCAAGGTGATTAATATCAAATTCAAAAGATAAGATATTTAATATTGTTTCTGGTGATGTAATTCCATCCAATTTCTTGGCTAAATTATTATTTTCAAAGAAGTTTACATAAATGTACTTATCCTTATAAAAAGTTTTGGCAAAATCTAATATAACATAAGTTTTACCAACTTGTCTTGCTCCATAAAGTAAAATAGGTAGTGGTTTTTCTTCTTCATTTCATTGAATTAGCTTATCGGTAATTAATCTTTTCATATGTTTATATTCTATATAAAAAAGCTAGAAATACTTAAAAACTTAACGTTTTCCTATTAGGATTATGTTAAAAATTAACGTTTTCCTATTAGGATTATGTTAAAATTTAACGTTTTCCTATTTCAAAATTATGTTTTTGATTATCAAATCTTGTCTTTTATAATACTTAAAGTTAATAATCATCTTAGTTTATATAAATCTTATGTCTATTCTTAATGACTCTTAAGAGTTTCAATTTTTTTGACCAAAGAACACATATAATCTTCCTTCAATAAAAATACCATATAGTGAGGGATGGTCAAGATATTATTATTAAAACCTAAGTTACCACTTTCTAATTTAATTCCAAATAAGATTTCATTTTTGTATTTTTCATTATTAAGTAATAACTTTAATGATTTAGCATTACCATTTGTTGCTTTTACTTCTAGTGGACATACTTTCATATTAAAAGGCAAAATAAAATCAATTTCAGATGTATTTTTGTTATAGAAGAATAACTTGTTGTTATTCTTAACTAGTGCATCAGCAACAATGTTTTCATAAATATAACCTTTGTATGTTCTAATATCGTTATTAACGATAGCATTTGCCATCGCTTTATCAAACATTGAAATAAATAACCCAGTATCATACATATAAACTTTAAAAAAGTTTTCTATCTTATATCCATCAATTGGATATTCTAGATTATTAATGTTGTAGGCTAATTCAATAATTTTAGCATCTCACAATCATTGAATACTTGTTTGATATTCTCTTAGTTTAGCTCCTTTGGTAACCAGATCTAACTTAAATTTATTATGAGTTCTCGCAATTTGAGTTGGGATTGAATAAAATACTTGTCGAATTCGGTTAAGTTCAATGTTGCTTACAATTGTCTTTCCATTATTGTCTAAATGTTTACCGAAATCATCTTCCTTAGATTTCAATATATCTTTTTGCACTTTTCTCACTTGCATTAAATCTTTGGTTTCAATAAATTTTTCTACTGCTTCTGGCATCCCACCGACACAAATGTAATATTTAAACAAACGGTTAAAAACTTCATTAATATCATCTGGAACTTTTTTAAGATTAACAAAGTAATCTTTAATTTGCTCTACTACTTGAGAATCATAATTATTAGCTCATAAAAATTCTTCAAAATCCATAGCGTGCATTGTTAAATGATATTCAAAGCCCACAGGGATAGAAGCATCTTGATTTTTACTATACCCACTTACTCCTAACAATGAACCTGTACATACAATATCATATCTACCATCAAGTGCAAAAGCTTTTAAAGAAGTTCTAGCACGAGGACAATTTTGAATTTCATCAAAGATAATTAATGTTTTATAAGGAATAAATTTAACATTGGGAATTTTGGTTGATAGGGAAGAAATTATTTGATCAACATTAAGGTTATTATCAAAGGATTTTCTAGCATCCTCATCATCAGCAAAATTAATATATACTTTATTTTCATATTCATTTTCAGCAAATAAATTAACAATTCTAGTCTTACCAATCTGTCTAGTTCCTTGGATAATTAATGCTTTCTTTTTTTGTTTTAAAGAATCTTTTCAAGCAAGCAGTTCTTGATAGATTTTTCTTTTAAAAATTATTTCCATAAAAATATTGTAATGAAATTATTAATTAATTTACACATTTTTCATAGGAGTTTTATAAATTTACACATTTTTCATAGGAGTTTTTATATAGATTTACACATTTTTCATAGGAGTTTTTAATTTTTACACATTTTTCATAGGAGTTTTGTAGTCTTTTTGAGTTTTTTAGATAAATTGCGAATGTTAATAATTAGATGCAACAATGAAAACTGAGATAGTTAAATTTCCCTTTAATATTCTAAATATACTTTCAATTGTATTACTACACTAATTACTTTTAACCACCAATTAATTTATGTATAATAAGGATGTTGATATAGTTTCAACCTCAAACAAGAGTCCCAGAAAACGACATCTTGTTCATTATTAATTATCGGAGATTTTATGAATGACCAAAAATTGGATTGGGTCTTATTGTGCGATGTCACTCATTTTGATGAATTATCGTCTGAACAACAAGAACTATTAAAATTACTATACACAGATTGAAATCAAAAGGAACATTATCTTCCATTAAAGCTTCCACCACAAATAAAGAATGCATTAATTGAAATAATGATATCTCCTTTGAAAGAAATTTGAAACATTTGATATATTGATAAAAATTCTTTACAACAATCAAATAGTTTTGATACTTTTTTTAAGAAGAATCTTAAAAAGATTATTAACAATTTATTAATTAATCATGAAATTCAAAAAGAAGTTAATGATGAAAACAAAATGGAGTTATTTGTAAGACTATGTAATATCGTTGTAGATTTAAAGTTGTATGAACAATTAATGCTTTTCATTAAAAATACAATTACTTCTAAACAAGAAAAGTTTCACAGTTTTTTTGTTGCTAATTTTTTAAAAATGGTAGACCTATCTGATACCAATAAACAAATTGATATATGAAACCAGTTTTTTCATAAGAATGGTTGTCCTGTAGATTTAATATGTCCTTGTACTTTTAAATTACTAATCTTGTCATTGAAGGATATATGTCACTTATTGGATAATGAAATTCTTAATAGATTCCATCAACTAGCTAAAGTTGTTAAAACTAGTGATGATCCAGTTTATCAATGTGACTACTTATTATATTTTGCATTGGGTCAGCAATATTTTCTTCAAAACCTAAAATGTTTGAAAAGATATATTTCCATTATTAAGGAACAACATCTTGTTGGTATCATCATTACTAATTTAAAAATTCCCAATCATAGTAAAACAATAGTCAATGAAATTTTATTCTTTACATATCTTGGATATTTAGTAGATAAGAAATCAAGTAGAAATGTATTTAGTCAACTTCTTAATTTTTTTATTGAATTTTTGTCCCAAGAATTGCTAGTATATCAATCAACTCATAAAGATGAATTTAATGATAAAAAATATGAAGAAACCAAGTGTACTATTAACTCGTGAGAATCTGATTTATTTAATAGTGAAGAAGAGTTCCTCCAACGACTTCAAACTGATACTGATTTTGTTAAAACTAAACTTACTCAATTTTTTCATCATTTATTTAATCAACCATTAACTATTGATGAAAGAATTATTAACCAATATATCACATTTTTAGCAGACTTCAAATTGCCAATAAAAAGAGATATAAAAGATAGTTTAAAAGATACATTTGAAAACTTATTTTTCACCACTATTTATGCTTATGATAATATGTGTTTTGATAACGGTCTATGAGATGATGTAATTATTCAAAAAGACTTTACAGTAAAGGATTTTAATAAAAATTTACTAGCAAAATTTATTCCCCAAAAAGTTATCAATAATATTCCTTCATTTGTCTTTTATGATAGTATTTATTTATCAGTTTTTTCTAGAAAAAAAATTAGTCATTTTGAATATCAAGGAGACCTTATTTACAATGCTATTATTGATAAGTTAAAACTTGACTGTGAAATCATTGATAAAGTCAATTATTATCAAAGCAGTTTTCAAGTCTTAATATCGCACGGTTTAAACCTTGACTTATTAATCCAAAAGAGTCCTCTTCATTTATACAATAAGGACATTTATTCGCAAGCAGATTATTTTGAAATTATTGTTTATTACTATTATCTAGAAATGGGTTTTGAAGAAACCGAATTATGAATTCTTAATTTAATCAAAAATGAAGCACCTCAATGTCTGATTTCTTTAGAAGCAAAATCCAAAGCCATCACTCATCAACAAAAACACAACTATGAACATAACTTGTGATATTACTATAAAAACAAATCTTTAACTTTTAATGCAACATTAGCTAAAGAAGAAGTAAAAATTAAAAACACTTATTTTGACAGATTAGTCAAAATGTGAATTGTCGAAACCCAATATCAAGAAAAAGGAATTAATCTTTTAAGAAAGGATAATAATATGAAAAAAATAATCACAAACAAAATTTCTCTTCCATCAACTGTTTCTAAGAATGCACAATATGATAAAATTGTTCAAACTATTAAACAAGATAAAACATATCAGGAAATATGTAATCAAATCATTGAGTATAAAGGAAATCATGAATATACCTATTTGGTAATTTCCAAGCTCTTAAGAAATATCAATAATTACTAATCAATTTTTACTTCTTCCTTTCTAATGTACATTGAAAAACAATTAGTAGGAGCATTTATGAATATTAAATATAAAATTAATCATTTGATTAAAACATCTTTGTCAAGATCTTTGTGAAAGAGATGAAGCAATTAAACTAGCAATGTTAGCCTTGCTATCTAATGAATCGATTTTTCTATTAGGTCCACCAGGAGTAGCAAAATCTTTAGTTGCTCGTAAAATTTGTGAAGTTGTGGTTGGAGCAACGAATTTTGAATACTTAATGAATAAGTTTTCTACTCCGGATGAAATCTTTGGACCAATTTCTTTAAAGAAATTAGATGAAGACATTTATGAAAGAAAAGTGGCTGGTTACTTACCATCTGCCCATATTGGATTTTTGGATGAAATATGAAAAGCTTCACCATCTATTCAAAATACATTATTAACCATCATCAATGAAAAACTTTATCAAAATGGTAATCAAGTTCTTGCTGTGCCTTTGTTATTGTTAATTGCAGCTTCTAATGAGTTACCACAAAAAAATCAAGGTTTAGAAGCTTTATATGATAGATTTACCATTCGGCTATTTGTCAATAATATTCGTAGTATGTATGTTTTTCGTGAATTACTAGAAGGACA
>JAHHTI010000070.1 GCA_020024735.1 Mycoplasmataceae bacterium
CAAATTGTCAATGAATTCCTTTATAATATTGTTGAATCACGAATTTCTAATATTATCAATAAAACTCCTGAAAATATCGAAGTTTCTCTACGTGAAAATCAATTTAGTGATGAAGATGGATATTTAGAAGTTTCTGTTAACATAAAACACTACGTTTCTTATGTGGAAGGTGGTAGCAATTCTAGCCCTTGTAACTTTGTGGTAAAAATTAATGGATTCAAGAAAAAATTAACCTCAGTTTATACTGTTAATCAAGCCGTAGTGATAAGTTCCATTGTCTTGGGAGCAATTGCCATTTTAATCTCCGTAGCTCTTGTGGCCTTTATTCTTAAATTTAGAGTGTGAAGAAAAGGTGCATAATGGATAAGAAGATTTATGTCACTAAATATGACTATATTTACTGATATACCAAGCAACACCCTTTTTTGTTTCATACCAACCAAGAAATTATTGATTCCATTAATGCTCACATTAAGGCTAGTAAACTCCATCTGGTTGATGATGAAGATGAAGAAGGAAGTGTTGAATTAGATACCTTAGAATTCTATAAAGAAATTAAAGCTGAAGGAACAATCCTTGATCAAGCAGATGCTAAAATTATTGAAGGAAATATTCTAGACCAACAATCCAAACAACACATCATTAATACCTATTCTCATATTTCACAAATATATGATTTTGATGAACATGTTGAAACTCATCGTGAAACTGCTTATGCCAAAACCTTATCTTTATTAAATGAACATTCCATTATTATTTTTCAACCCACTTTTATTAATGGTAATCTCATTACTCGATGTGATGCTTTAGTTAAAGAAGGTGCTCACGTACGAATTATTGAAACCAAAGGGACTTCCACAGTTAAACTACACCATTTTTTAGACTTATTTTACCAATCCAAAGTTTTAGAACAAGAACCTTTAATGCATTTACAATTTGATTACTACCTATGTGTAGTTGATTATATTTTAGCTCCTAAAGGAGCTTGTCCTTTTGCCATTACTCCTTATATGAATTATGCCAAAGCCGTGAGCTTTCCCAAAGAGTGTACCAAGAAAATGAAACGGGAAATTAAACAGGGTGCAAATATCGTGTTAACCAGTGAACGCACTTATGAAGCTTGCCCACTACGTTTAACCAATATTATTCAAGGAGATATGAGTGATTTTTTAACCAAATATGAAACCTCTCATAGTACTGGGACAAAAAAAGCGGTTAACAATGCGATGGCTTTAATTGAAAAAGTGATGGGAGAGTTTGATGAGGTGGCACATACACTTTATCAAGATAAGGTTGCTTTTCATTCTAAAACTAATCAAGATAAAGACTTTATTCAACACATTCAACCCTCATACAATGATAATGGTGATTTTAAAAAGAGTGATTACTGAATGCTATTAAAAACCTTCTATCAATCTCAAGGTTATGAAATCTTTAATTATTCGGGGAATGTGGTACACCAAACAGCATCATGGTTAGCTAAATACCAAAAAGGTGATGATATTAAAGAATATTTTAAAACCGCTAATTTAATTGATTTGTTTTTTGGTGATGAACGTCCTTATGTTATTAATCGCGAATTAACTGAACGTTATCTTAATGATTTAAAAGCAAAGAAGGTTTATTTTGATTTTGAAACGATTAATATCGCTTGTCGGGTAATTGATAATACTTATCCTTTTATGCAAATCTTAACGCAGTGTTCGGTGATTATTAGTGATGGGACAATTCCTTATCCAGAACTAACATGTAACAATATTGTGATTGATCCTTTACAAATTAATGTGGAGGCTTTTAAAAAAATCGTGGATGCTCTTTATATGGGTGAAGAATATAGCTATGTCGTTTATAATAAATCCTTTGAATCATCCCGTTTAAAAGAAATGATTGAATACATTAACGAACCGGAATATACCAAAAAAATTATGGTGATCTTAAATAACATTTATGACCTTGCGGATTTCTTTCATATTAAAGCTGAAGGTATCCCGATTTTAATTAAAGAATTTGGTGGTTTTTATTCGATTAAAAAAGTTTTACCTTATATTGAAAAAAATTATTTTCACTTATTTGATGCCACTGGTTGTAAGGATTATAAAAAGCTAGCTGTCCATAATGGTTTGGAATGTCAAAATAAAACCACTTTAAGGTTCTTTAACGCCCTTACTTCTCAAGAATGAGAAGAACTTTATCGCAATATTTCTATCTATTGTGAAAATGACGTTCGTGCAATGATTGCTGTGGAATTATTTGTGAAAGAAATTTCTCTTTTTAATAAGAAATAAAAAAATAAAAAAAATATTTTTTTATGTTTATGTTTTTGTGCTTTTAGTATTATAATGTGAATAGGACTATTTTTAGTCCAAAAAAAGTAAAAAAGGAAGAAGAAATATGAGTAATTATAAAGGAATCCAAGTATATAGTGAAATCGGTGAACTTAAAAAAGTTCTAGTTCACCGTCCTGGAGATGAATTAAAATATGTTACACCTGCAAGAATTGATGAATTATTAATGTCAGCAATTATTGAGTTGCAACAAGCTCAAAAAGAACACGATGCTTTCACAAAAATCTTAAGAGACAATGGTGTTGAAGTTGTTGAATTAGCTGATTTATCTGCTGAAATGTTTGATAACTTAAGTGCTAAAGAACAAAAAGAATTCTTAAACCAATGATTAGAAGAAGCTTCATGAGGAAAAGACCCTAAAATTGATGCTCTTCAAATCAAGAAAGCTTTAGGTAAAAAAGTTTTAGCTTACCTAGAAACTATTGGTAAAAAATCAACTCGTAAGATGATTGACAAAATGATGGCTGGTATCTTATTATCTGAAATTGGTGAAAAATCAATTACTGTAAAAGTTGGTAAAGAAGAAAAAATTATTGACTTAGTGGTTGACCCAATGCCAAACATTTACTTTACAAGAGACCCATTTGCATCAGTTGGTAATGGTATTACATTACACAACATGAAATACCCAACTCGTAAAAGAGAAACAATTTTTGCGCAATGAATTTTCAATACACACCCTGAATATAAAGATTGTCCACAATTCATTAACTACAGAGATGGTGCAAAAACTATCGAAGGTGGAGATGTATTCATCTATACTGATGATGTATTAGCAATCGGTGTTTCTGAAAGAACTAACATGGCTGCAATTAAAGAAATTGCAAAGAAAATTAAAGCTAACAAAGATTGTAAATTCAAGAAGATTATTGCAGTTAACGTACCTCCAATGGGAAATTTAATGCACTTAGATACTTGATTAACAATGTTAGACACTGATTTATTCTTATATTCTGGAAACATTAAATCAGCTCTTAAAGTTTGAGAAATTGATCTTAAAGCTGCTAAAATTGAACCAAAAGAATCTAAATCTAAATTAGCTGACATCTTAGCAAAAGTTGTTGGTAAAAAAGTTAGAATGATTCCAATTGGTGGTGAAGGTGCTAACCAAATGGATATCGATATCGAAACTCACTTCGACGGAACTAACTATTTAGCAATTGCGCCAGGTGTTGTTGTTGGTTATGATAGAAACAGAAAAACTCAAGCTGCATTAGAAGCTGCTGGTGTAAAAGTATTATCATTCAACGGTAACCAATTATCATTAGGTATGGGATCATCTAGATGTATGTCTATGCCTTTATGAAGAGAACCTGTTAAAAAATAGTTAACTACTTTTCATTATCTTACATTAGAAGTACTTGCTCCCTGAGTAAGTACTTTTTTATGCTTAAAAAGTATCTTTAGGAAATGTCTCTCTATTATTTTTAATAATATTATTGTATAATTATTCATATGGATTTTAGATTACAACAATTACAAAAAAGTTTTTTAAACACTGCAGCTAATGGGATGCTAATTATCTCTGAAGTTAATGGGTACTGATTAACCGGCTTTAAGAGTTCATTTCGCTATGTACTAATTAACAAGCAAGGAAATGTCATCTTTATTACTGACCCACGTTATTTTTTAGCTGCCCAAAGTGCGATGAAACAATATAAAAATGTGGAAGTGTGATCAATTGATGTAGAACATCCATTGATTAATCAATTAAAAGCAGCGAAGCAACAATTAGGGATTGATGAAGTTTTAATTGAAGAAGAATATGTAACTTTAAATGATTTAAAAATCATTACCCAAGTGTTTGACCATTATCATCCTTTCAATTCTCGTAGTATGCGTAGTATCAAAGATGAAAGTGCTTTAAATGCTTTAAGAGCGTCAGCCGGGATTATTGTCAAAGTTATGGATTGAGTAAGACATACTTTAAAACCAGGGATTAGTGAAAAATCTTTAGCTACCCAAATTTCCATGAAGATTTTAGAATTAGGGGCAAGTGGTAATTCTTTTAGTCCAATTGTGGCAGCTGGTTTAAATGGAGCAAGTCCTCACCACCAACCTTCTGACTATGTGATTCAAGATGGGGATTTTGTCACTATTGATATTGGTTGTATGTATCAAGGATATGCTAGTGATATGACAAGAACTTTTTTAGTAGGAAAAGAACCTTCAAATCAAGAAATGCTTGATATTTACAATCTTGTTTATGAATCACAAACAAGTGGTGTGAAAGCTGCTAAACCAGGGATTAGTGGTAAGGAACTAGATATGGTATGTCGGGAAATTATTGATAAAACTTCATACCAAGGTTTATTTGCCCATGGAACTGGTCATGGTGTAGGAATGGAAGTCCATGAATTACCGAATGTTAATAAAGGCAACACTGTACCATTGGTTAGCAATAGTGTGGTAACTGTTGAACCGGGAATTTATAAAGAACATGTGGGTGGGGTAAGAATTGAAGACACGCTTATTATCAATGATCATGGATGTGAAGTCATTACTGATTATCCTAAGGAGTTAATTCGTGTCTGTCAAAAGTAAGAGAAGACAAAAAGAAATTGAAGAATTAACTGGTGTCAAGGAATCGTATTTAAAAAAGAAACAACCAATTCCTCTATTCATTGGTTTTTTATTTAAAAACTTTTGCTTATCTATCACCAATTGGTTATTTATCTTTTTGTTACC
>JAHHTI010000071.1 GCA_020024735.1 Mycoplasmataceae bacterium
CTGCAATATCATTTGCTGAGTTAATAACTAATCCTAAAACGTTATTTTCATCGTTAATAATATCGTAAGCTCACTTTATGGGTAAATGTTCTTCAATACTTATTTCATCAAAAGTTAAAGACAAATTTTCAAATTTTAATTCAGGGATGCATTCATCGACATCGCTATATTTATTAATAGCTAATTTAATTGGCAATTTCATACTAGGAAAACTAGCACTCATTCAAATCGAATTATCACTATACATTACCATACTATGAACAATTGATTGAGGATGCAAAACTGCTTTAATTGCAGGTTTACCAAATAGTCAATAAGCTTCCACTATTTCAAAACATTTGTTCATTAAAGTTGCACTATCTACTGAAATTTTATAGCCCATATTTCAGTTTGGATGTTGAATAACTTCTTGAAAAGATATATTCTCCAATTCTTCTCTTTTTTTGAAATAAGTACTACCACCAGAACATGTAATAATTAATTGCTTAATATGTTCATTTTTCCTTTCCAGTAAAGAAAATAATGACGAATGTTCTGAATCAATTGGATAGATTTTTACATTATTTTTTATAGCTAATTCATTAATAAACTTTCCTGCAATTACTAGCGATTCTTTATTTGCTAATGCTAAGTCTCTTTTGCTTTCAATTGCTTTAATACTTATTGGTAATCCTGCAACACCAGTAACTGCATTAACAATTAAATCTGGATTAGTTTTTTTAATTAATTCATCAACATCTTTAACACTTGATATAGATGGATTACTATGACATAAAAAATATTCTAATTTATACTTTTCAATAATAGGTCTAGCTTTTTCATAATTTTGATTAAAAGTTATTCCCACTAATTGATGTTCTCCAATGACATCTAACAGTTGAGTACTAATTGATCCAGTAGCACCAAAAAGTAAAATTCTCATTAGAAAACTCCTATTAGTGCATTGAGAACATTACAAGAAGAATTACTTTCTTCAAAAATACTAGAACTTTGTGAGAAGAATCCTACAGCAACAATAATAATAAAATATAAAGTATAAACGAATGAATGAGAATCAAAACGGTCCAATATTCCTCCATGACCAGGAATTAAATTAGAAAAGTCTTTTATCTGGTATTTTCTTTTAATGGCAGAGAAAGATAAATCTCCAATAATAGAAATAGTTGATAAAGTAATTAATATAACTATTACATTTACTCATCATAATGGTTTTGCTGCATATTCTTTATCAGGTAGTACAACGCTTACTGCTTTTTTAAAATTAACTCCAAAAAAGTCTTTTAACATATTGTGATTACATGAAGCAAAAGAATACGAAACCAAAATAGCTAGTAATATACAAATAGTAGCAATAATTCCAAAGATAGCACCTTCAATGGTTTTCTTGGGTGATGTTTGTGGAGCTAACTTGTTTTTACCAAATAACGAACCACCAATATATGCACATGTGTCATTTAATACAGGAAGTAAAAATATTAATAACAATGTTGATCAAGACTTAGCAATAGAAATATAGAAAAATGAAATACTAAATAAACATAAAATATCTAATAAAAACATTTGAATAAGAGTTTCATGAATTAATAGTTTTTTATGATAATGTAAATACAGGGAATACACAATATTAAATACAAAAAACGAAACAAAGAAAGCTAACAAGAAATAAAAAGTTTTTTTCTGTGCAGTTCATCAATCACAGTAGTATTGACAACATACTAAAATTACAAAGACAGTAGTAGTAATTAGTAGTATTAAAAATAAATGTAAATAATAAATTTTTTTATTGTTTTTGAAATAAATTGAATTCACTTCAATAATGCCAAAAATAAAGATTGGTAAAAAGAAAATGTATTGCAATCATGCAAAAATACTTTTAATTATTGGAGAAGAAATTGGTGATCAATTATTATATCTATCACCTAATCAACTGAAGATAAAAATAATTAAAAAATAAGCCACTATTCCTAGTGCAGATAGTGATCGTTGTTTAAAACTATTACTTTTTAATAATTTCATCTTTAACTGCTCCGAATCTTCTTGCTCTTCCATAATATTCTACAATATTATTAAACAATATTTCCTTAGTATATTCTGGTCAAAATTTAGGTTCAAAAATAATTTCACTATAAGCAATTTGCCACAATAAGAAATTACTAATTCTTTTTTCACCAGAAGTTCTTATCAATAAATCAACATCTGGTAATTTATTAGTTAATAAACAACTTTCAAAATTTGTTTTATTAATACTTTTTTTGCTTTTGACTAATTCTTTAATTGCATAAATGATTTCATCTTGAGAACCATAATTAAAAAAAATATTAACTTGTGTTTCATATTTAACAGTATTAACTTTGTGCTCAAATTCATTAATTTTTTTACTAAGAGATTTATCCAAATTTTTTTGAAACCCTATAATGTTCAAATTAATTTGATGTTCTTTAAAAAACTTCAATGACTTATTACTTAAATATTTTTCCAATAACTTCATTAAGAAATTAACTTCTGTTTTACTACGATTCCAATTTTCTGTAGAGAAAGCAAAAAAGGAAATATATGGAATCGATTTTTCTTGACAACCTAAAATGATTTCAGGAATTCTTTTAGCTCCTTCGACATGACCAAAAGTTCTTTGTTGATGCAAACTTTTGGCATATCTACCATTTCCATCCATAATGAAAGCTATATGTTTTAAATCATTTGTCATTGATACCTAAATTCTAATTAAATAACTAAAATGTCTTTTGATTTTTCTTCTAATAATGTTTCAACTTTTAAGTTGTATTTTTTAGTAACATTATCCAAATTAGTAGCATATGATTTTTTTTGATCTTCGGTTAATTCATTATCTTTTTTATACATATCTTGAATATCTTGACGTACTTTACGAATTTTAACTTTAGTATCTTCCGCAAGAACTTTAGCTTTTTTTACTAAATCTTTTCTCATATCTTCTGTTAATGGAGGAAAATTTAAACGAATCTTATCTGCATCAACTTGTGGATTAACACCAATATTTGCTTGATTAATACCAGCAGCAATATCTTTAATAGTAGAAATATCATAAGGTTTTATAATTAAAGTTCTTGCTTCTGGAACAGAAACGTTTGCTACATTTTGAATAGACACCATTTCACCATAGGAATTAACTCTTACGTGTTCTAGAACTGTTGCAGAAACTCTACCAGTTCTAATCTTAGAAAATTCACTTTCTAATCAATCAAATGCTACTTGCACTTTTTCATTAAATTTTTCTTCATAGTTTTTTCATTCCATAACAATATCTCCTATTTAATAGTTGTAAATTTATTTTTCTTATTAACAGCATTAACTAATGAATTCTTTTCATCAAAATTAAAAACAATTAATTCTACATTGTTTTGTTGACACATTGTAATAGCAGTTAAATCCATTACCATTAACTTCTTTTCTATTACTTCTTGGTATGATAACTTATCAAATCTTTTAGCATTCTTATTTACTTTAGGATCTGCATCATAAACACCATCTACTCCATTTTTACCCATATAGATAGTGTCGCAATTGATTTGACATGCTCTTAAAGAAGCAGCGGTATCAGTGGTGAAAAAAGGAGAACCTGTGCCACCTGCAAAAATAGCAATGTTTCCAACATTAGCATTTAAGTAAGAATTTACATTTTCATAATTAAAAACTTCACAAGTTCCTTGAATACCCACAGATGAGAATACTTTAGCTGTACCTTCATTGTTTTTAATCGCATTAGCTAATGCAATGGAATTCATAATAGTAGCTAACATTCCCATTGCATCAGCATCATTAGGATTCATATTAAGAGTTTTACCTAAGTTTCCTCTTCAAATATTACCACCACCAATAACAATTCCTACTTGGTGATTTTTAGATATAGTGACAAGTTGTTTAGCAATATCATTGATGAAGTTAGCATCAATAATTCCCTTAGATGCTTCACTAGCAAAAGAAGCACCTGACAACTTTACTATAATACGCTTAGTTTTTTTATTTATCATAATTTAAAAATAAGAAGTTAATTCTTATTTTCCTCCCATTTGAGCGGCAACTTCATCAGCAAAATTAGATTCTTTTTTTTCTATTCCTTCACCTAATTCATAACGGTACATTTTCTTAATTACTCCACCTGCTTTTTTAGCAAATGCAGCAACTGTCATACTATTGTCTTTAACAAATGGTTGATCTACTAAACAAATTTCTTTAAGTAACTTGCTAACTTTTCCATTAATAATAGCATCTGCTCTTTTTAGTTTTTCTTCCTTAGCTTTACCTTCTGGTAAATGAGCCATTTCTTCTTCGTATTGTTTTTGTAGAATTTCTTTTTCAGAAGATAATCATGCTGGATCAACAGAAGATTCATCTAAATATTTAGGTGCCATTGCAGCTGTATGCATTGCTAAGTCTTTAGCATCTTCTTCACTAATCTTTCCTTCAATTAAAAGGGCAACTGCAATTCTTTTGTTATCATGAGTATAAATAGCAAATGTTTCATTGTCATTCTTAGTGATAATATTTCCTCTACGGAAAGCAATTTTTTCACCAGTAGTTGCTGTTAATTGAACACCAGCTTCAGTGATTGGAGTTCCATTAACACTAACATTCATAATTTGTGAATCATCATTAACTTGATTCATTATTGCGTCAAAAATATCATTAGTTAATTTAATAAAATTTTCATTTTTTGCAGTAAAGTCAGTTTGAGAGTTTACTTCCATAATAACAGCTTTGTTTCCTCTTGCTTCTGATTTTACAATTCCTTCATAAGCTATAGCACCAGCTTTTTTATTAGCCTTAGCCATTCCTTTTTCTCTTAATCATTTTTGTGCAGATTCTAAATCATCATTACATTCTGCTAATGCTTTTACACAGTCAGACATTCCTGCTTGTGTTAATTCTCTTAATTGTTTTACTAATTCTGCTTTAGTTGCCATATCAAATACTCCTTAAATTTATCTATATGATTATATCATATACATAACTAGTTTATAATCTATTCTCATTAAAT
>JAHHTI010000072.1 GCA_020024735.1 Mycoplasmataceae bacterium
AAAGTTGGTGTAAAAAATAAAAAAATTAAACTGAAATCAAAAACTAAATTTGATTATTCTATATTATATTGAGTTGCACCATATGTAAGTAAGTAAACTAATTTGAATTATATATAAATTTTACTAATCAAAAAAGAAGATTAGACAATATTGCTAGCACAAATATTAGTACAAGCATAAATATTAGAGTAACGACCACTTTCACTAAATTCATTAAAAAAATTTAATGTATGTTATAGTGGCGGAATAAAGACCTACTGGTCTATTTTAAGGAGACAAATAAAATAATGATAGATGATAAAAATAAAAAAATATGCTTTCTTGACATTGAAGCAATAAACCAAGAGCAAGTACTACAAGTAGCTTTGGTAGATGATAAAGGTTGCAAGTTATTTAATAAATATTGTTATGTAGAAGGCAATATTTCACAAGCTTATTTAAAATATATGTATTTAGATAATGATGAATGTTTTAAAAATACAAGCAATACAGAAATGGCTGTTTTTAGTGAATTTAATAAAATAGTAAAAGATTATGACATTATATTTCATTTCGAATGTCAAGATAAAGAAGTATTGAAAAATAGAAATCTAGTTGATAAGGACACACTTGATAAAATGATAGATATCAAATCTGAATTTGACTTGCAAAATTATAAATCCTCTGTTCAGGAATTATATTATATGTTAGCAGATAAAGAGATAAGTTCAACAGAGCATAATGCATTAGATGATGCGTTAAAGTTATGTTTAATTTACAACAATAAAAATAAATGACCGGAATTATTTAATTCAAAAGAAATATTAAGACCTATCAAATACATTAAACCAGTTAAATATATAACCAATGTCATTGAAGGTAATATTCTAAATCTTGAGTATAAGTTTATTTTCGTATTTAAAGATAAACCTATAACTATTTACAATTGTGAAGGAGATATTATTGAATTACCTTATAATGTTAACGACGAAAACGCTATATTAGCAAATATTAAAGATTTGATTAATAATTCGGTTGTTGTAACTGATTACGGTAAAGGGAATGACTACTTTAATAGGTTGTTCAAGAAAACAAAAGATACTAAGGAAACTTGATTTTTTTATAATCAGGTGTTTATTAACAAATATTTAGATTTAATTAGTGCTGATGTTCGTTCTTTAAATGCAAAAGAAATGATAGAAATTATTAAAAGTTTCTATGATGATGATAAGAAAGATTTCTCTACTAAATTGATTAATAAATACAATTAGAATACATAGTTATTCCTCAAATTCAAATTTGAGTTTATCTTCATAATAAATATTAATTTTTACTATTTTGCCTTCATTGGATTTAGTTTTAATCTTTTCATAATATTCAAACATATATCTAGATAGAGTGTCTATAAAACAAGTTTCTAGTTCATTGATAATTCCTCTACCGCCCATTTTTTTGTTATAACGTTTCTTGATATCATTGGCTATACCACCAATTGCATCGCATTTAAATGAGAGTTCAATAGATCTTTCTTTTAACATTGAATCTTTTAATTTATTTAATTTATTTTCTACTATCTTGGTGATTAGTTCGTCATCAATGAAATTGAATGGAACAATATTCTTTTCACCTATTCTATTAAGAATTTCAGGTCTACCTAATACATTTTCAAAATGATTTCTCACAGCAGACATAAAATGTTTTCTAATTTTTACTTCTTCATCATCTGGACTAATCATATCTCCAGAAGTACCAATATTAGATGTAAAAATAATAAATGTTTCACTAAAATCAATAGTTTCACCTTGACTTGAAGTTAATCTTCCATCTTCAAGAATTTGTAAGAACTTATCTAAAATTCTTCCATTAGCTTTTTCAATTTCATCAAATAATAGAATAGAAAATGGTTTTTCTTTAACTGCATTAGTTAATTCTCCACCTGCATCATAACCTACATATCCTGGAGGAGCACCAATTAATCTTTGATCACTATGTTCTTGATTAAATTCAGACATATCAAATCTAATAATTCTATTTTCGTCACCAAAGACAAATTCAGAAATAGCTTTTGCTAATTCGGTTTTCCCGGTACCAGTTGGTCCAACAAGGAATAAAACCCCTTTAGGTTTGCGGTTATTTGTAGTGGAATGTAAAACTCCATTCATTCCAGTAAAACTTCTAATTAAAGTTTTTTCAACACAATCAATTGCATAATCCTGGCCTTTAACTTTATTAGTTAAAATATCTCTCATATGCTTCATTTTGTCAAAGTCAATGTTTTCTCATTCTGATTCTTTTTTATTGAAAGCCACTAAATTATAAAGTTCCTTAAAAGTTAATCTACTTAATTCAGGAACTGCATTAGTGTCTATCTTAGCATATTGAAACATTTCTCTAAAGCTCATTCCTTCACTTAATGTTATCACTTCTTTATAATCAGGATGAGTTGGTTCTTTTGCTGTATCTGTTAAACTATTAAATTTGCTCTTATATTTATTAAAGAATTCTTCTCTTTCTTTCTTATCAGGTTTAAGAATTGTAATAGAAGCAAATTCAGTATTATTTCTAGTAATAAATTGATTAATAGAATCTGGTGATCTTGCTAAGATTACTAATTTCATTTTGTTTTTATGAAATTTACTAGGAGATTGTTTACTAAAAGCAACAAATGATTCTATTAACTTTGCTATTTGAATAGCGACAGTTTGTGCATTTCTATCTAATAAGACATCACTACATTCGATAATGTACAAGTTTTTATATTCAGAGTCTTTGTCATTTCTAATTATCACAATTTCTTTATCAATTTCACCAATGAACTGTTCAATATTAGTTTGTTGATTTAATTGCTCTATTGCAAAATCAAATTCATTATTTTCATCTTTAGTTTCTTCTTCTTGATTGTATTCTTGTTGATGTAAGTAATCTACAATACCGATGTTAGGACTAAAATACTTGATTACTTTATAGTCTAAAGATTTAGCAGTTTCACATAAATGATTAACTACATTAGTAAATTCTCCATTACATTGAGATGTCTTTGTAGTTGTTAAAGGACTAGTGTCTTTGTAGCTCTTAATATCATCACAGATAATTTCATTGATATTACCTGAACAAATAACAATATTCTTTTGTTCTAATTTAATTCATAGTTGTTGTAGTGATTTGTAAAATGACATTATTTCTTTCCTCCTTTAACTGATTGTGGCAATTCTTTTGCCATTGTTTTTGGTTGTTCTTCGTAATCTCTCTTAATAGCAATAACATTACATGTATATCCGGCAGCTTCTAAATCTTTAAGAATTTTATCAGTGGTTGCCTCACAAGCATGACCAGGATAGTTTCCTAGTTTATATCTTAGATGCCCAGTAGAATCAACAATCATTTGAACGGTGTTATTAGATTTATTTTTTAAAGCGAATTTATGAATGATATCACTAGTCTTTTCATCATATTCTCAAATACTATTACCAACAATAGAAAAATCCTGTTTCTTAAACATTTCTAAAATCTTTTTAGATAGTTCTATTGTTCTAATAACTTCGTTTTCCTTAGATTGAACAACTGCAAATATATCTTTAATACTATTTAGGTTATCAATCTTTTTTGTTTCTTTCTTCAATGCTAATTTAATGCTATCAGGAATTTTAGCACTATCAATCATTTTAAAAGCATTGGTAATATATTCATCAATCTTTTCATTAGATAATTTAGTTTGTTCTACTTCATACATATATTTGTCAAAATTATCTTGAGTTATTGGAATATTGTTAGTCTTTAAGTATTCAATAGTTTCGATTGCTAATACTCCATGCTTAGCAATCATTTGTCCTATATTAACATCAGCTGGTAAGGAAGCAATAAGATTATTTAAGACACTATTCTTAGCAGTTAAAAACATATTAGCTGTAGATTTTTCTGCAGTACTCAAGTTTCTCATTAAATCCATATATTCATTACTAACTAAACGATCATTATTTTTAATAATGCTTTCTAATGATTGAATATTAGAAATAGTATCTTTTACTTGATTCTTAACTTCTTCTGATACATCTTGATTTTTGATAATATCATTTAATTTGTCTCTAAGATTTTGACATGAGCTTAGATGTAGTTCTTTGTTTTGAATTTGAATAGTAATTGTATGACTCATTATTTATCTCCTTTTTGTTTTAAATCATCTTGTTCCAAATCTTTTAATATATTTTCTTTATTATCATTCAACCATTCAATATACTTATCTAATTTTATATTAATTTCTCTAAGTGCCTCACTTTCTTCTTGTTTAGGAAGTAAAGGACTACCATTATCTTTTTTTACATCGTGTTGAAATTTATTTCTATAGGATTTGATTTCTCCTCACGTATTCTTTAAATGCTTGTCCTTCAATTTAATTCTCAAATCCTCTTGTGTCTTAATATCCTTGTATTTTTCACAAACAGGTTTCATAATAGAAGATATAGCTATAGATAAATCAGAGTAATGTGCTTTAGTATGTTCAAGGTCTTTTTCTTCTAAAATATGAATACGAGCATCAATATCATTAAATAATTCTTTAAATACACTCATTAGATGACTATTTTTTGATGTTAACTGTTCTGCTTCATTGTATAATTTCTTTCTTTTAGTTTTTATATCAATAATATCCAAGTCTTTTTCTTTTGATATCCTAACAATATTCTCTTTAAGATTCTTGTATTTACTTACAAGATGACATTTAATGTTCAAGGTTAAAGGATTATATTGAAAGGTGGAGATTAATAGTTTTAACTTTGATAAAGCTAAATCTATAGAGTCATCATATTGGGAAGTAAATAATGCTCATTTTTTCATAGATTCAGGATTTTTTCTTAATATAGTAGAAAGTTCTTCTTTGTTTATGTTTTGAGAAATCATAAAGGTTTGAATTTCTTTATCAGTTAAATCATCATGAATATAAATATTATCAATGGCATATTTTTTATAAAATGATAGAGGATTAAAAGGGGATTTCAAAGATAAAAT
>JAHHTI010000073.1 GCA_020024735.1 Mycoplasmataceae bacterium
GCACCTCATATTTGAGCATAAACACTAAGATCTTTCATCACTTGATTTTCAAAGATAATACCAGTAGTATTTAAATCATTGTAGAAACATTCAGTATTATTCATACCTAATAGATTACATACAAGTGAAGGATCACTAAAGTATGTTTTGTTTTTTACTCTTGTTTTATAAGTTGATCGGAAGTGTCGATTTCATCAAGGAGCTACATCAAAGATGATTTCATTGTCATAGAGGAACTCAAAGTAATTATCTAAAGTTTTATGATCCATGTTAGTATTACTTTCTTTTTTGATTGCAGATTTATTTAATTGAGAACCATTTAAGCGAGCTAAAGAAAATAATATCTGTTTGATATATTTCTTATTTAATTTAAACTTATAGTTTTCACTATCTCTTTTGATAAGAGTTAGTAGATAATCATTGACTAAAGTTTGACCATCAATTTGATGAACATAAACTTCAGGTCATCCACCTTGTAGCATTAGTTGATTAAATTCAGAGATACTTAGTGGATTAGTTAATCTTTCAAATGAGGTATTGTTTTGTGCAAGAGCACTTAAGGAGATTGAATTGTGTTCATTTAAGTTTAAGATTTCACAAATAGTTAAAGTGCCTATTCTTAAAGTATAAATTCTTCCAGCTCCACTATGAATAATAGCACCCTTTGTTAATGGTTTGGTAGAACCTGTTAAAATGTATAAACCTTTCGAGTTTTCTCCACTTCTAGATTTCTTATCAATCAGCATTTTAATTTCATTTCATATTGGTCATGCTTCTTGTCATTCATCGATTAAACGAGGAGATTCACCATCTAAGATATGATGAATATCATAGTCAGCAATATTATCAGGCGTTGCCTTTTGTTTGATATAGTAGGCACTTTTAGAGTGTTTTTGAGCCAAAAATGTTTTTCCACTAAATTTAGGTCCAACAAGTAATGTTGCTCCTGCTTGTTTTAGATATTTTTCTAATATTGTTCCAATTAATCTCTTTATTTCCATGTTTATATTTTATATAAAAGTTAAAAAATTCCAAAAAAAAGCACAAATAATTCCAAAAAAAGCATATAAAATTCTAAAAAAATCACACAAAATTCCAATAAAAAGAAAATTCCTTATTGACTCTAACAAATTCCGGGAGTAATCATTCTTTTTATCATAACAACTATGTAATAAGTTTTTTTAATTACTGATGGTAATCTTTAATTTAAGTATATTTACTTTTCGTCAGGGTGCAATAATTTAATGCGATTAAATGTTAAGTCTAGAAATCCAGCACAATATAAAGGAAGATTGATAATACTATTAGTTTCATCATAACTAATATTATTAGAAGAAAATATTACACCGTATTGTACATGCTTGTGTTGCATAATTTTTAAAAGCGAAGATGTTGTATATTCTTTTCCGTATTTAATTTCAATAGGTACAATTCCATTGATATCATTTTCAATAATCATATTGATTTCATATACAGATTTACTGTTAGAATCTTGATCACTAATATCCTTATTTGTAAAAGTGTAGAAGTTTAATTTACTATCATCATTGATTTTAAAGAATTCGTTGTAAATAAAGTTTTCAGCAATGGCTCCTCGTTGATTAGGACGGACATTCTCTTTATCTTCTAATTCTCTAGTAGTAAATTTATATATCATTGGTAGAAAACCACAATCATTGTAATAAAGTTTAAAACTAGAATGTTTTTCATGTAACATTAGTGGAATTGATAATGTATCTAAATTATCAACCTTATAAACTATCTTAGATAATAGAATGTTTTTAATGGAACTTTCAAAGTTCAAATATCTAGCATTATCATCTAATTCACTTAATATAAAACGATTATGTCTTCTAGCATGGAATTTAGGCATTTCATCAAAAATTGAAAGACATTGTTTCTTTGCTACTACACCATTGATATACTTAGTAATATCTTGACGATAACCATAATAGATCTTTTCTTTTACTTTATTGATTTGATAGGCACTCCCTTTATCAATATAAGTTTGTACTACTTCAGGCATTCCACCAACATAAAAGTATTCTCTAAGAATTCACATTAGGTTTTGATGAATATGTTTTTCTATGGGTTTTAAATTATCAACGGCATTTTGGATAATGGGAATGTATTCTTCCTTACCAAGGGCAATTAAGAATTCCTTGAATGACATAGGATACATATTTCATATTTCTACTTTTCCTACAGGAAAGGATGCATCAACTAAGTTTAAAGTATTGGCTAAATAACTACCAGTACAAATAATTTTTTGTTTGAAACCTAAATCCACAAAAAGTTTTAATGCAGTCTTGATACTAGGGACTTCTTGAATTTCATCAAATATAATAAGAAAGTCATCACTGATATGTTTTTGCAATCTAGTTTCAATGATATCGATAATAATTTTTGGGGAAGTTTCTCCATATAAAGATTCTTTTAATTCTTTTTCTTCAAAAAAGTTAATGTAGATATGGTTATTTTTATAATATTCTTGGGCAAATTTTTTAATGATATAAGTTTTCCCTACTTGCCGAGATCCATAAATAAGAATCGGAAGTGAGTTTGGTTTGTCTTTTCATTCAATTAAATCGTTAAAAATCAATCTTTTCATACCTTTATTATAAACACAATTTTGAATTTAAAAATAAAAATCTAACAAAATCCTAAGGATAAAAAACAAAAAATCTAACAAAATCCTAGGGGTTAAAATTCAAAAATCTAACAAAACCCTAAATTATTTTCCTAAATATCTTAAGTTATAAACAGGGCTACTTATAAGGAAATTTTTGATTTACTAATGATTATCATTGATGGTATTGTTCTAACATTTTATATTTGATTATCGAATAATGTTAAGGGGTGTTAACAAAATAATGTTAAGGGGTATTAACATTATTAAAAAAATGTTTTTTTGTTTACAGAAAGAAAGAACAAAATAGTTCACTAATGATTATTGTTAAACTTATAACAAAAGGTACTAAATTTTAAAACTCCCCATAAAAAGGTGCTAATCACTACAAAAACTCCCCATAAAAAAGTACTAAATTTAAAAACTCCCCCTAAAAAAGTACTAAATCCTCATTTTTTATAATAAAATCTAATCAATTAGGATTATTTGTATGTATAAAAGAAAAGTTTATCAAGAAATGTTGGCATGAAAACAAACCTTATCAAGAAAAAGAACCGCCTTAGTGATCAAAGGAGCACGACAGATCGGAAAAACTTTTATTGTTAATAAATTTGCTCATGACAATTACGAAAACATTATCTACATTAACTTCTTTAAAAATAAAAAGATTAAAAAATGTTTTGAAGGAGATTTAGATGTGGATGAAATTATTTCTTCAATCTCTGCTAATATGCCTAATGTAAATTTTATCCCTTTTAAAACAGTCTTAATCTTTGATGAAGTTCAAGATTGTGCTAATGCTCGTTCCAGCATTAAACCGTTTTGTGAAGATGGTAGATTTGATATTATTGCTACTGGTTCTAGTTTAGGGATTAGTGGATATAGTAAAAAAGTAGATGCGAGTATTCCAGTCGGATCAGAATATTTTATTAATATGAAACCGATGGATTTTGAAGAATTCTTATGAGCATATGGGTTTCAAGAAAAAGACATTGATACATTAAGAAAGTTCTTTTTAGAACTAAAACCACTACCTGAAGCCATGTTAGATTCATATAACAAGTTATTTAAATATTACATTTGTGTAGGTGGAATGCCAGAAGCTATTAAAACTTTTTTAGACACCAGAGATTTTAACCAAGTAAGAATTACTCAAAAAAGTATTTTAACTTCCTATGAAGCAGACTTTGGAAAACATTTAAATAGTCAAGAAAAAGTTTACATCAACGATTCTGAATTACAAAAGATTCGCGAAGTATTTTATGCCATACCTTACCAATTAACACAAGCTATAAATAAATTCCAATTTAATAAAGTGAAAGAAGGAAAGAAATACAAGGATTATGAATCAAGTATCCGATGATTATGTGATGCTGAATTAATTGCAATTTGTCATAATGTTAGGAACATTCAATATCCTCTTGAAGGATATGCTATCGATAATGCTTTTAAAATCTATATGCAAGATAGCGGATTATTAATGTCGATGTTTGATATGGATATTTATGATGCAATTATCTCAGGAGATATGCAAACTTACAAAGGATATATTTATGAAAATATGATAGCGGATGCGTTTGCTAAAAACAGTATCCCTTTGTTTTATTACAACAATAAATATGAAATTGATTTCTTAACTCAATTCAATTTCAAGATTTGTCCAATTGAAGTAAAAGCTAAGGATGGTAATAGTAAGAGTTTAAAAACTCTTATGAACCATACTACTTATGGTAAAGAAATTATCTTTGCTATAAAGATCAAACAAGGTAATATTGGATTTAATAATAATGTATTAACCATTCCTCATTTTTTATCTTTCCTTGTGTGTCCTTCTTTTATTAAAAATGTAATCATTAAAAATAAACTTAATGAAATCAATTAATGGAAGGTAATGTTTGTCGTTATGTGTTCGTGCTAACGGATTTCCCCGGTTTTACTGATGGTTTTATAGATTTCCTTTATTGATTGTTTGATAAGAAATAACATTAAACAATTATCAAATAATTAAGAAAGTGAAAAACTATGAATTTTGATTTTTTTGTCATAAGTAGATTTTTCCCAAAAAAAAGATTTAAAATATTTGAGTATCAATTTTTTTGATACTTTTGGAATTTTGTACTTTTGGAGGAAGAAATGATCATAAATAAAATTAAGATAGAAAATTTAAAAGCTTTTAGTAATGAAGCTGAAATGGTACTAACTCCAAATAC
>JAHHTI010000074.1 GCA_020024735.1 Mycoplasmataceae bacterium
TCATTGATATTACTAGAATTAATGACATAATATCCGTTTTCCACAGTAATATCTTTTTTAAATTCTGTTACCATCACAGTTTTCTTAAAACCACCAATGTAAACTCTAAAAAAGGTCTTAGGAGTAGTTTTTTCAGGGAATCCTGCGGCCATATCATTCGTATAATAACGGTCAATGGTTATATCAACTAACATCTTCCCTTGTTTCTTATCTTGATTAATAATATTAACTTCAGTTGCCAATGCATCTGGGGGAAGGTTGATAAAAATTAATGGTAATAACTTTCTGGTATTTAATAAATTTAATAATGAACTATTATCTAAAGAATTCACATCAATATGTGGTAGTTTAAGATTAATATTACTTTGTAAACGGGTTGGACCAGTAGGTGTTACTGGAATACTAGCAGCATTTTGTTGATTACTAGCGATATTAGGGTGTTGATAACTAATAGATAACCCTAGGGTAGTGATTAAACAAGCAGTAGCAATTAATGATAAGCTTTTAAACAATGAATATTTCTTTTTCATTAATGACCTCCTTGATGTTTTTTTCTGACATAGATAAAACATATGATGCTTATGATAATCAATAAACTAATACTTAAAATTACCACTGGTAGTAATCAAGCATGATCATGAGAAGCACTATCCTTAAGTAATTGGGGGTGAAAAATCACATTAGCAATTTCTTGTTGCGTTAAATTATCATCATCACCAAAGATTAATTTCACTTGTACAACAACATCTTGATAAACACGAACAGTGGTATCTTCCACAAAATACTTATCATATTTAATATTTAGATAAGCAGTTTTATGACCTTCTTTATCATATCCCACACTAGCAGTTTGGGCATCAATAATGCTGGCATTTGTTGGTAAAGGAGCAGTGGTAATAAATTTTTGTGCCATCGCTGCATTTTGTAAGACATCACCTTTAATAAAAATATTGGCAACATTTTGGAAAGTCACTTCGGTTGGTAAAGTAGCAATGACAGTGGAAACTGATTTTTGCGCTATCTTTAAACCATTAATCACTACTTTTTCTGCTACTCCACCACTAGTAGAAATAACTAGTGCAATACTATCAGGAGCTTGATAGATTAAATTTTGACAACTTACTAATGGATAAATGGTTTGTGGTTGTTTAAAAAGTATTGCCGCTACTTGTGGCATATTTAATCAACTATTAATTTGTGATTCAAAATGAACCTGATCATTTGTATATGCATAAATAATTTCTGCAGTTGTATAATTCTTAAAAGGATTATTAAAGGATACTTTATTAATATCAGCTAAAGCTATGGTTTCGTTAAATAAATGTTGACTAGTAATGGTGTCATCACTATCAAAAGTAAATTCTAAACTTAGTAAATAATTATATAAAAGAGTGTCATTACCATAGAATACGGGAAATAAGAATTCAATAATAGCACTATGATTATTTTGATCATAAGCATTTAATTTCACAATACTAGGAGTAAGCGCTTCATCACTAAACGGTAATTTACCATTGATAGCAATTAAATCACTCACCTTAAATCTTTTAAAGTTTTTGGCAAAATAATCATAAGTGTAATTAATATGCCCTTTATTGGTAGTCGTCACTGTATTTGGAGTATAAGGAATTGTATAGTGCATACGATGCTTAAAGCCTTCTAAAAAAGTATTCCCTAAAACTGGAGCAACTAGAGAAATTTCAGGAATAGAGATTAAAAAGGTCGCATCATCGGTACTTTTATCAAAAGCTAATAAGGTTACTGAAATGGTATATTTATTGCCTTGAATTAATTTACTTAATTTATCCTTATAGGTGCGTGAAAGATTATCAGAAGATAAAATATTGTTATGCATTCAATCCACAAAGATGTTTCTAAATTCACTTTCAAAATTCGATTGGGCAAAACTTTCTCCAGTAATCGTAGAAACACTTGGGAACTTCACTAAGGATTTACTATTTTTAAAACCTTTTAAAATAACGGTATTGTATAAGATTGTCCCATCTTTATTTAAAACATTTTCCCCATCAATTTTAGCATAGGTTAAAGTATAAGAGAATCTTAATGTACCTTCACTATCATCAGCCACTAAAGAGTTTTCAAAAACTAAAGGAAGACTATTACGGGAAAAATAATCATTTGGTAAATTCTTATATCAAATTTCCATTAACTCTTGATTTTGTAAAAAATCACGATTAAGTTGTTGACTAGCAGTGGTGGCATTTTGAATAAAATCAGTGGCAAATTTGTTGCTATAGCTAGCCACTGTGGCAATGGTTGATGTGGATACATCAAATTCATGAGAAGGTAATTGGAATTGAGTGGTATTATTGGCGATAGAAGGATCAATACTAGGAATTTCATAGAAATTAGTTAAATGCACCTTTTGTCCTTTTAATTCAGTTAATTCATATTTAGGATTAGCATCCCCTACATTAGGTGCTAAATAGTTATGAATATCAAAGGTTGCATCAACTTCATTAGCACCCACATCTTGTAATACTAAATTAGTTAAATAAGCATAAGGGATAGAGGTATCTAAACGATTGGCATTTAATAAATTTGTTAAATAAACTTTTAACATATTTTCACCATTACTTAAAAATTCATTTTTGGTAAAAGTTTTAAAATCAACATCTAATTTGGAAACTGCAATATTTTCAGGTAAAGATGAAGTTTGTGAATCATTAATACTAGGACAATTATAGATACATAATTGGGTATCTAGAGTTACTCTTTCACCTTTAGTGTTTAATAGGTTACTTAAAGTAATATCGGCATTAATTTGAGCTTTACTACCATCTAAATTAGCTCCATTTGTAAAATCATTAATTCTGGTAACAAGGAACTCTGAATGGATATCATCCCAAGTATACAGACCTTCAATCGATAACATATTTTTAATGGCATTGATTAAATTGATATTTAATAGTTGAATATCTTGGTTTTTTAAATTATCAATTAACATTTGTGGGACAGTACCAAAAGGAGTAGCATCTAACCATACTTGTTTTTTATAGATATCTTCTCCCACCCCATCTGGTACAAGAGGTTTGGTTTTAAACCCATAAACATAAAAATTAGTAGGGATACTAAAATTATAATTAATATCCTTAGCAGTAGTATCACTAGTGGAAACTTTAATTCTTTTAAGGGTAATACTACTAATTAAGATACGTTTTTCATAATCTAAAGGAATATAGTTAACTGTTAAATCACTAACATTAAAACCAGTTGGTGCTTGCACCACTTTACCCTTAATGTTGTTATAAATAAAAGTATCCATATCACTTTGTGTGACATCTGAAGGTTTGTGGTAGACGTTAATGACATGACTAGCATTGTTGAAAGGATTATCACTGGCATCAATACTATCAACCGTAGGACTATTTAATGGTGGTAATTGACTTAAAGCAAAACCATAAAATTGGTATTGATATTGTTTACTATTATCAACAATCGCTCCATCTGATAATAATGAACCGGGAGTATATTTTAAAGTTAAGCACCCTTTGTCATCATCAGGAATTAAGGTATATTTACTATCTCCATAAATAGTTCCGGGAAAGGCTTGTTCATTATTTTGGGAAAATAATGGTAAATTACCAGACATCATTGCATCAACTGCTTGTGATGGCAGCATTGTTTCTAATTTACTTGTGACTTTATCATTGATTGTAGGAGCAACAATGGTGGTAGTACCTGAATAAACTTCTGTTTTATTAGTTGAAGGATTCAAGGCTAGACTTAAAACTAATCCTTGATTAGCAACATCTCCTGTTGTACGAGATCAATGAGTAACATTAGCAAGACTATCAATAGCATAGTCAGTATTTTTTAAATTTACCCCTTGATAGTTTCAAAATAACGAAGAAAATCAAAAATCAGTACCAATACCTGCTAATTGATCTTTGATTAATGAATAGTTATAAGATGCCCCAATTTTTAGAGTAAAAGTGTTGTTTAAAGTTAAGGAAGCAATTTGTTGATGATAAGTATCAGCTTTATCCATTGATAAAATCGTTTCATCAACAGCAGAAGTAGTATCAGGATTTTTAATTTTACTAATAAATTGAGTATTATGGGTAGTTTTAGGACAATATCCTAATTCTGATAACCCATGGGTGATTTTACTAGTACCACTTGCAATATCAGTAAGGTAATATTCAAATCCATGTCCTTCATAAGTATCTAAGGTAGTGGCAGTGGTAGTGTTAATATTAGCAGCATTAATGGTAGTGGCATGATTACCATCATTAGTAACACTAGCATCGATATAGATAGAGTTTTTGGATGCATCAACACTAAATCAAGTACTTAAGGCATTTTCTTCCACCCCATCGTTAGCTCCCATAAAAGTACGTTGATTTAAGTTGTCAGTTGGGACAACATAACCAATTTTAAATTTACTACCATCATAATCAGTTTGAGTACTAAATGGGGAATGAAAATCAGAAGGATTGACAAACATTTTCATTACTCGATCTTGATCATAACCGTCAAAAGAAATTTCTGGTAATGGTGTTGGAGTAGAAGAAGCACGAGTAGAATGAGAAGTTAGTTGAGAAGTAAATGTAGGATGATATGATAAAATGACAACAGTTGTTGCCAATAATGTTGTCATTGTTCATAAACAATATTTCTTTTTCTTTATCGAAAAACCCATATTTTATATATTTTATTATAATATAATAACTTTAATCATTTATCTTAATTTTCATCATAATTTTTATCTTATTAAATTTATAAAATTAATTAAAACTTTACCACATTACTAATATCTTTTTTAGCTAGCTTCATACAAATGAATAGAATTGATA
>JAHHTI010000075.1 GCA_020024735.1 Mycoplasmataceae bacterium
CATACATAATGTTGAATACATGTTGTCTGTAACAAAAAAAAGGAGGTCGTAAATATTATGGACTCATTCAAAAAAAACTTGAGTATGCTACTAAATTTTAAAAGGAGTATCTCCATGAATAATATCCCTTCAATTTGGGAAATTATCCTAGTGTTAATACTCCTAATAAAACTCGTTACAATACTAGTATAACATAATATTGTAGTCGTGCACAAGTTTTCCAGTCCTTGTTATATGGGGCTGGTTTTTTTATTGTCCATTAACCGTTTATTTGCAAAAAAGAATGGGAAAATACTAATAAATCATTAATTACTAACTAAATTAATATTATTAGAATGTATAATAAATATAACATTAGTTAGTTACTATAGTAACTGTAGAAAGATAATAAGATGAAAATTCTACTTATTGGAGATATATTTGGTCGCAATGGGATTCGTGCGGTATCACAAGAATTAAATCATATTAAAAAACAATATCAAATCGACTTAACAATTGCTAATGCTGAAAACGTTACTGATTGTCGAGGATTAAGTCAAACCGATTATCAAACCTTAAAAAATTTAGGGATTGATTATTTTACCATGGGAAACCACACATGAAAACATTCAGATATTGATGAAGTTTTAAAACATCCTGATATTGTTTGTCCCACTAATTTTGATCATCCTTTATCAAAGAATGGTAAGAATCACCTTACTTTTACCTTTAAAGGTAAAAAGATTCGTCTCATTAATTTAATAGGTACTTCTGTCTATTTTAGTTTAGCTCATATTACTAACCCGTTCATTGCCCTTCAAAATATCTTAGATGAAGAAAAAGTAGATATTAATATTGTTGATTTTCATAGTGAAACCACTAGTGAAAAAAATTGTATGTTACAAGCTTTTTATGATCAAGTACAAATTATTGTCGGCACTCACACCCACGTACAAACTAATGATGCCTTTGTCTATCATCATACTGCTTATATTACCGACTTAGGAATGTGTGGTTCAATGGAAGGCATTATTGGTGCAAAAAAAGAACCTTTAATTGAAATGTTCTTTGATCGTAGTAAACAATTTAGACTATATGAAGCACCTGGTAAATACCAATTTTGTGCCGTGGTAGTAGATATTGATGAACAAACTAATCATCCTACCAGTATCACTCCTATTTATCACCGTGAGTTATAAGATGAAACAGTATTATTTATTCCTAGAAACCTTACAAGATACTTTAAATTTAATGCTGATGGATGAAAGTTTTACCCTAATTGAACATTTTACTAGAGACACTCATCAAAATATGCTAGAAACCATCATTGATGACTTACAAACACTCTTAAATCATCATCATTTAACACCTTCCCATATTACTCGTCTATATTGGGTTAGCCATCCGGGTTTATATACAGGAATGCGCATTGGTAGTTTAATTGCTAAAGCTTGAACTACCAACCAATCTACTAGCATCTATGAGATTAATAAATTACATTTACAAGCTACCAATGATTGTATTTCTTTAATTGATGCTAAAAGTCATCAATACTATGGACAAATCTTTGTTAATAGTGTGGCAATTAATCCCCTGAGTGTTATTAATGAAGATGAATTACAACAATGAATAAAAGCTTATCCTCATTTAACTGTTATTCATGATAGCGTCTCTACCTATGAAGGCTTTATTAAGCATCACCAAGATTTTAAACCAATTGATATTAGTAAATATCATTTACCATATTTTAAACCACCATGCTAATAAAAACTACTAACCTTAAAATGATTTATCAATTAGACTGTCAATGCTTTAAGCAACCTTATGCATGACAAAGTTATGTGACTGCTTCTCCTGATTGTGAATATTATTTAATTGAAGATGAAACTCATCAAACCATTGGTTTTATTACCCTATTAAAAGTCGGAAATGATTATGAATTAATTAAGATTGGTGTTTTGCCCTCTTTTCAACACCAAGGATGAGGTTTTAAAAGCTTACAAAGTCTTTTAGCCGACTTAAGCTTTCATAGTATGTTTTTAGAAGTGAATGAAAACAATATCCCTGCTATCAAACTTTATCAAAAACTCCATTTTGAAGTGATTTATACGCGAAAACATTATTATCAAGACGAAGATGCTTATATTATGCGTTATGACAAAAAAAATACCCCTCATCATTAAAAGGGATATTTTTTTATTGATTTTAAAGTTTAACAGCTTATTCCATATTATTGATAGAATAGAAGTAAGGACTTAAGAAGCTTCCTAAAATTCGACTATATTCTACTAACATATATTGTTTGCTTGGATCTAAAGTACCAACAATAACATTTCTACCTTCTCCTGGGAAACTTAATTGTTTAAATAAATTATCTGATAAGATATTTGCTCAAGTAAATGGTACTCTTGGAATTCCAAAGATAGCCACATTGTTATTTAATAAACTATTTTGATCACCAGTAATTGAATTATTACCATTATACATATTATCAGCAAAAGCAAAGTCAGGGAAATATAAGAATTGTTCTTTATTGATAATATCAATATAAGGATCATTGGTTTCGGCAATAATTGGTACATTTTTTCTACCATGACCCATTCAATCACTCACTGTAAAGACAGCATTTTCAGGATGTTCTTTACCTAAAGCAAAGAATTTAATTAAATCTCTTGATGACTTTCTAATCACCCCTACATTTTCATCACCAATGATATTTTTTATATATATTTTAGGATGACAATCTTTATTTAAAGTAACGGTAAAGTTTCCTGATTGTCCATTCCCTACTCTAACATCTAATTTTCCATCCATTTGCACTTCACTATCAACCAAGGTTAACATTTCTGATAGATACATATCACCACTTGGTTTAATAGTACCATCAGTATCTTTATATACCATTTGGTAACCAGTGAAGAAGAACTTCATTAAATATCTAAATTCTTCAGTTGACATTAGATAATATCTAAAGTCATGAGGATAAGGTTGTTCTGGTCATCATGGAATATTTACTTGACGTTTATTTAAAATGCCTTCCTTTTCCATTTCTTTAACTTCTCATGGAGTTTTTGCATCATAACTCATAGAGAAATTATCATATCGCATAAAGTTAGCAAAGATATCTAATAAATCTGCATCTCGAGGGATCTTTTCATAATCAGCAAATAATCTTATTCATCCCATTGGTAAGACTGAACTCATTCCTTGAGATTCAAAATAATATTTGATTACATTTTGTAATTTAGCATCTTCAGCAAGGAATGTAACAGCTTCTTCGCTGACTGTTTTAAATGAATATTCAAGTCTTTCTTCAGTGGTTGGAGCAGCAGGATTTTTTCATTTAGGAAGAATGTTATTAAAAGTATTAGCATATAGATAATATTCGCTTCACATTTTTTTTGCTTCTTTTAATAGTTGGTTAACCAAATAACTGTCTTCAAAATCTTGGTCAACATTTATATATCCTCCAGACTCAATAATCATTGCTTTTAATTCTTTATCATCATGAAATTGCTTATCAAGAGCTTTGATTCTTTTTCAATATTCTCCACTAAGGATTTCTGCAGCTGAATTAGGCATAACTTTTTCTTTTAGAGTAGTACTTATATTAAGGAAGTAACCATCATATTTAGCTGCTATATTCATAATTGTTGGTTCAAATGACATTTTAATGCCTTGATATAGATATTCATTTAATTGTTCATTACTAACTTGTTCACCAATATTAGCCATTGCTACCATTTCATAAATATTAAATGTACTAGCAGGACTAGTTGTTAAACCTGCTGAATTGCACATAGAAGTTAATCCCTGAATAATTGACCAAATAACTTGGAAGTTTTCTAAACCTTCTTTAGTGTTAAAATCAAAGAAAGTACTAAAAGTTCTTTTAGCAGGATCATCAATTTCAACTAATCTTTCAAAAAGTCCCATCATTTTAATTCTTGCCTCAAAGGCTGGACTAATATTTCCTGCTATTCCTTGGAAACTATTTTTAATTGCATTTAAAATTGTTTTTTCAACATTATTTTTTAGTTCGTCTTTATTAATTGATGGATCAACAGTAGAAGCATCCACAAAGAAATCAGTATTAATTTCAGGCATAGTATAATCTAAATTTAACGGTGCTTGATATTGTCGAATGATTTCAGGAGTTTTTCATTGCACAATTTGGACAATATCATAGATACCACTAATAACAGCTGCTAGCAATCCAATCACCCCAAGAATTTCAAAAGCCTTAGCCGCTCGAGCAAAATGCTTAGATTGACCAATGTAATTAAATCGGGTTATATCTTCTCCATGGTATTTACCACCTTTAACAAACGCTCGATCAAATTTTGATTGTATGAAATCATCAATATCATCAATCCCAACCACTTTTGAAGATACTTCATGAAAACCATCACCATATAGTGTTGATAAATTTAAACGTTGATTATTAGGAATAACTACTGCTTTGCTACCATTGGTAAAGATTCTTGGTCCAAGACCACCATTAGTAGGTGCCATATTTTCCATTTTATGAGCAAGAACTTTTTTGATTTTTCAGTGGTTATTTTTAACACATTGAGAAAAAGCTTCTGGATCTGGTCCTTCAATGAAACATCCATCACGTTTAAGTTTTAATTCAAATCCACCAACTCTCAATTGGCTATCAAAAGGTAATGAACTTGAATTAGACACATTAGGTTTTACTATATTCATATGTCTTCCTGGATGCACTGCTTGACTAGCAATAGCAGCTTGTGCTAAATCATCCATATCAAGTGATGCAAAAGGTGTTTTACCATATCTTGCTTTAACAAGTGACCGTTGTAGT
>JAHHTI010000076.1 GCA_020024735.1 Mycoplasmataceae bacterium
GTTTGCTAGCATAGTGTTCCTTTCCTATACTGCAACTTAACTGAATTTTGCTAAGAAATATTAAAAATTTAGAATTTATTGAGGCAAATCAAAATAAAATTTTAAAAAATTTGCAAACAATATTTTATAGAAGGATGAAAAATTCTTTTTGTTCATTAAATCCATTAAAAACATCAAGCTCATCATCTAATGGTAAGAAAAAGATGCCAAAAAAAGAATATCAACAATTTTTAAAATTTTGCCAAACAACTGACTTTAGATTAGCATTTCAAAAATTACATGAATATTGTATTAAAAATCAAATAAATTTTCCAAATGAATATCTGAAATATGTAGAAAAAGAAAGGTTATATCCTATTTATTGTAATAAAAACAATAAGACTTTTAATATATACGATAAACCATACTTTTATCATCCAAAATCAAAAATACAATATTGTGGATCATATACAAAAACAGAAATTGAAAAATTAATTCAATCTAAAGTACTCAAAAATTTTTCAATTGATTCTGAATGTATTGAATTGAATGATATCATCCAATAATATGATTGTGTATAAGATAAGTAAAAAGAATTTTCTGCTAAAACATTGTTTTATTTTAATGTGCTATAATCATAGTAAAGAATGTAAGATATCTTACATCTCATGCAAATGAGCGGTCAACCCGAGTCCGTAGAAACTCAAAGGGGTAGCGAATAATAAAGAAAACAATAGTTTTAGCAGGAGTAGCACTCCTGTCTTTTTATTGTTAACTACATTTTGAGTGAAAAATTAATTGTTTTATTTTTTGTTTTTTGTTTTTTATTAATATGCTATAACTATAGTAAAGAATGTAAGGCAACTTACATCTCACTTGTAGTGAGCGGTGAACCCGAGTCCGTAGAAACTCAAAGGGGTAGCGATCAATATAAAACTTTGGTTTAGTAGAAGTAGCACTTCTACTTTTTTTATTGCCTGCATTTTGAGTGAAAAATATATTTCTTATCAGCAAAATATTTGAGAGTTCTCTAATTACTGGAATAATACCTTTTTATAAAACCTTAGAAATTTTATTTTGACATATTATTTTAATTTATTAAAATAAACATAGGTCATAACTTTTGTAAGTCGCATTAAGCTTAATTTTTTGTTAGACTTAATGTCAATTCAACAGATGCCAAGCTGCTGAAGCAAGTGTTGGAGGGTGAGAATCTTCGGAAGCATGAATTGAAATTCTCGCAAATATTGTTGGTATAACAAGACCTTCACAATGACCGTGGAAGATCATAGAAGTGCATCATACTCTCTATGGTCTTTTTTAATTATTAAGAAGGAGAAGAAAATGTATCAATTAATTAAAGATTTTACCCCATACTATCATTATCAAAAGGCACAAGGAGTATCAAAAGGAACAATTTTATTTTTACATGGTTATGCAGTGCAATCAGATTATCATCATTATTTTAGTGATAAACTAACTGATTATGATTATATTGCAGTGGAACATGCCGGACATGGAATTACTCCATTATCATCCAAAAAAGAATTACAACCATATGCTTATGCTGAAGCAGTATGTGAACTAATCAAGAAATTAGATTTACATGATATTTATTTAATTGGTCACTCAATGGGTGGAGGAATAGCACTAATGGTAGCTTCAATGATGCCAGAACGGATTAAAAAGATGGTAGTTGTAACTCCAATGAATTCCAAAGGAACTACTAAGGTGTTTAATTTTTTATTCAAATTTCAACCCAAGAATCACCAACAAATTGATACTTTCTATGATATCTTAATGTATGATTATGCTCACAATAAACATAAAGTAACACCTGAAGAAATCACTAGTGTGATTCAAAACCAAAATACCTATAAAAAGAATTTTAACCATTTAAAGTGAAGAATGGCTTCACTACCTAATATGAGAGCACTTAAGAAAGCAGAAAAAGCCTTAAGTGTGCCTACACTATTAATTGTTGGAAAACATGATGGATGTATTAATCCAAAGACTACTATTAAAAATTTTCAAAAGAAAACTCAAGGCAAAGAACACTTGTTAAAGATTTATCAATTCGAAAATGCTGGGCACATTCCTTTCCTAGAACAAACTGATTTATATTACAATACCATTATGGAGTTCTTACATGAATAGTTATCTTGCATGAGGAGATATTACCCATACCATTAACAATAGTACTGCCTTTGTCTTTATTAATGCTTTTGGTGAATTTGTGGGAATGTTTATCTTTATCTTTTTATTAGTGGCTACTATCTTAAATTTTAAATTAAGAAAAAGTATTACCCATCCCCACCCTTTTGGTTGAATAGTTTTAGGTATCTCTTTAGGGTTAATGTGTGCTTTGTTTGCCAGTGTTGGCATCCAATCAGGCTTATTTCATTATGTCAAGAATGGGGCAAAATTTAGTGAATTATTAGGAGTAAGTTCTTTAACTTTAAATCCTGCTTTTATTATTGCCGGCATGCTTAAAGGTACTCATTATCAATTAACTAATATTTCTTATGTACCAGTAGGTAATGGGATAATTATTATGTTCTTCCAAGCTTTAGGAGCTTTTTTAGGAGCTTTTACTTGTCATTTATTCTTTAAACATCTAATAGCTTGTGAAGAAGATAAAAGAATGGTTGCTCAATGTTATTTTACTTCCCCTGCTTGCAAAAACATATGAACAAATATCTTCAACGAATTTTTTGCTACTTTTATTTTAAGCTTAGCCATCATTGGGTTATCAATTGCCATCACTGATTTTAGTGCAAAAATTGTATTAATTACATTAGTGGTGGCTGGTATTGGTTATGGTGTTGGTGGGGTCACTGGATATGCTTTAAATCCTTTTCGTGATCTATTACCAAGAACAGTTGCCCAAATTTTATATCATCACCAATTCAAAGATTACCAAATTGATTGAAAGTATAGTATTGTCCCGGTTGTTGGACCAATATTAGGATGCTTAGTAGCAACCATTATTATGCCAGGGTTTTTATATTAATTTTTAATTTTTTTATTTTTGAATTTTTTAGTTGCCCCTTCAAAGGTTTCAATTTTTTGATTATTATCAACATCTTTAATGTATTTTTGCATTTTTTGATTTTTACTACTTCCAATGCGCATAAAGTCACTTGGAGTAAAGTCAATATATGGAATAGTTTTACCAACTTCTTCTTTGCCTTTTTTACTTGGTATAATCGCATTTAGAATAATTGCTACAATTACCCCTACTCCAGTCCCACTTAAAGCAATTTCTGAACCCATCACATCACTTGGTAAGAAGGTTAAGACAGTTCCTCCTAAACCACAAACTACCAGGATGGCAATAATAATGATATTCTTTGGATCAAACATATCTATTTGTTCTTTAATTAGAATTCTTAAACCATTAATTCCAATCATTGTATAAAGGATAATTTCTACCCCTCCTAAGACTGGTTTTGGAATGGCATTTAAAGCCATTGAGATAGGAGCAATAAACGAAATTCCAATAGCGGTACATGCAGCTCCAAAAATCACTCACACTGAAGACACTTTAGTAATAGAAATCACTGAAGTATTTTCACCATAACTAGTATTAGCAGGTCCTCCACAACAAGCTGAGAAGATGGTGGCAATTCCATCTCCTAACAAGGTTCGATGTAATCCTGGTTTTCCTTCAATGAAATTGTTACCAGTTAAGTGTCCTAAATTAACATGGTCACCGATATGTTCACTAATAGTTACTACTACTAATGGTACTAATGCTAGGTAAGGTTGAATATTAAACGGTGTCTTATTAGCAATATTAGCTTTTCACATTTGTGTAATATCAGGGTATCATTTTCAAGTTCCTGGATGCATTAAAGCAAATATCGGACCTTCCTTATTACCAACATTAAATAAGGTATCAGCAATTTGTGAATTTCCTGTTGCTCGACAAATAAAGAAGATAATCACAGAAGCAATTACTCCCACAATCAATCCTAGAAGGATTGGAATCATTTTTCAAATCCCTTTTAAAAATATCATTGCTACTACCACTGTTCCAAAAGTAATCGCACTAATGGCAATCATTGTTCATATCATTCCAATATTACTAGAAGTAATAGGAATAGCTTGTCCAGTAACACTATCCACTTGTTTAAAACTTAAGAAAGCATCACTTGCTGCATTTCCAATTAAACCTCAACCAATTAAAATAATGGCAGGCCCTACCACAACTGGTGGTAATAACTTTCTGATTGATTTGGCAGATTTAGTAAAATAAATAACCATTGCCAGAATTACATATATCACACCTACAATCATCAAACTGAAGAAAACATTATATCCTCCAGTTATATCACAAGTATTATCTGACACTTTGATACCATAGAGTGTAGTCATCCCTCCCAGATAAGCAAAACTCGATCCTAAATAAATCGGTGTATTAAATCCAGTAATGATTAAATACAAGATTGTTCCAACTCCACTACAAAAAAAAGCGACTTGTAACGGAATAACTTCCGTACCAGCCGCTTGATTTACTAGAATTGGAACAAGAATGTTAGCTCCAAACATGGCGAAGACATGCTGGAAGACTAATAACATGAATTTTCATGGCGATTTAGGAATCTGATGGATTCCAATTTTCATTGCACTATTATCCATATATTCTTATTTCCTTTCTTTTCCTCTACAAATATTAGCATAAAAAGAAAACAAATTATCATTTTTTTACTAACTTATATATATAAGTGCGATTTTTCGGGAAAAATAGTGAAAAAAAGGAGCTTTTTTATTGATAGT
>JAHHTI010000077.1 GCA_020024735.1 Mycoplasmataceae bacterium
TTGTTTGCATAAGGCGTAGAAAATACAATACAAGTGGTCATCATCAAGGAACTGATGAAGATTGAAGAAAGGATTGTCAGCTTGTTTTTAGTATTTTTTTTCATGCTAGTATAATATTTATATATTATACCATATTCAAAATTGTCTATTGTCTATTACTTTTGCTATTAATTTTCATAATCATTAGATGTTCTTCTTGATCGGATAAATTCAAATAATAAGACTGCTACGATTAAGGCAAAAACTGCAATAAATACGGCTAAAACAATAATGATAATTTGATTCTTTTTGATTTGATTAGATTTTTGCGGAGTGTAATTGTTATTTAGAATTTTAATTTTATTTGGTGAAAAGAAAGCATATTTTTGATTTGGATCACCAATAATGATTTTACTAGCATCAACATTGATAACATTTTTTTCAATTTTAAATGCTCCTTCTTCAATGGTGACACCTCAACTAGGAAGACGTGCTAAGAAATTAGGCATATCATTCGAATTCATAATACTAGTTTTAATTTGATTTTCCATCATTTCAATCATTTCTGGAGTAATTTCAGAAGTAGAAGTTAAGGCATTTTGGTTATTTAAAATAGCATTATTAACCACATTTTGAATAGCCGATTGTACTAATGAATCTAATGTTGTTAAACTATTAAATCTAAAAGTAAATGAACCATTAATTTTATTACTAAAAGTTCCTCGTGGCACACCATCCACATATGGTGCAACACCAGCAAAAGTAATTTCTACCCCAATCTCTTGGGTAGTGTCATTTGGAGTTAAAGTAATATCTTGTACAGCTGAAGTTTTAAATACTTCAGGAAGGTTATTAAAATATCTTAAAGGGTCACTATTAATTCTATTTTTTACCTCATTTTTAAAACCTTCTAAAGCACTTGGAACATTCACAATATCATAATAGTAGATATTTTTACTTAAACCAAAGAAACTATCAGCACTATATGTTGCTCCTTGAATTTTAAATTCAGTTGGTTTGGTATTAAAACTATCAATCATAAAGCTTAAATTTTTATAAGCAGCTTTTTCTCCTTCAAACTGCGCATTAGCAAAGAAATCTCCGGTCACCATTAAGGCTTCTAATTTATTTTCATAAATCTTTTTTTCTAAAGAAAGGGAATTTTCTTTAATGAATGGTGTACCTGCTGGTAAGGTAGGAACATTATCAAAGAACAGTCATGGATTGTTATTGATAGCTTCAGTAAATTTAGTCAATGCTAATTCAACATTAGAAGGATTATAGTAAATTTCTTCTACATAAGAATTCTTATAAGCAGCTAATTCATCAATCAAGGAAGCTAAATTATTAATACTTAAGTTAGGCTTTGGCATGGTTTGGGTTTGAGAAACTGATGAAAAGCCAAATAATGTAAAGGTAAAAGTATTACTTTTAATTCCGTATGGAGTAACTCCTCCACCCACAAAGCAGTTTAGCATTGTGATATTAAAAGTTACAGTCTTTGTATCATTATTTGGACTAATTGAACCAATATTAGCATCAGCAATCACTTGATTACTTTCTAAAAAACTATTTGGATAATAATTAAATAAATTAGCAATTTGCGGTTGCATAAAATCAATGATTTTATCCGTTCCCACTGATGTTGGAGGTAAGTTTACTAATTCTTTATTATTAGCAACTGAAAGTGAACTATTTAAAGCAATAGTTAAATTAGTATTAAAACCTGAAATTTTAAAATCTGTTACTGGTTCATAGGCAATAGAATCATCACTTTTACGTTTTAAAAACTCTAGTTGAATTTTGATTTGATTATCAATAGTATCATCCTTAGAAATATTTAAATTTCTCACATAAGGTTGTCCTTTAGCTTCATATTTACTCACAGGATTAGCCATATAAACACTTGGATTTTCTTCAATCGCAGTGGTAATTTTAGTGGTAATATCAGGGTCTTCGGCAAAGTCGACAAGATAACTATTAGCATTGTATCCTTGCACATTGGCTAAAGCAATATTAACATCTGTCTTAAAGGTTGTTTCAGTCACCGCATCTTTAAATTTGGTAATTAATAAAGAGCATGGTAAATCACCTAAACCGTTGGTTAATTGGGCTTCTTTTAAAACAAAATTAACCTTTAAATTACCAGCATCAACATCTGGTAATAAGGTCATATTTTCAATAGGAAGATCAGGTTTATCTAGAGTATCAATTGTGGGATAATTAGTGAAAATATTAGTTTTATTATCAATCATAAATTGTTGGACAATTTCTTTCATACCAGCTAAATCTTTTTGGTCATTAATGGTATTAATAGTATAGGTAGCTAATGTTCCATTAGCTTCAATGCCAGTTTTTGCAACGGCTGTATTAATCATTGTTAGCGGAGCTGTTTGGGTAACAAAATTAAAGGTATAATATTCCCCAATTGGTTTAAAAACTAAATCTTGATCAGTTCCTAAAACAAAGATATTTTCTAATCTAAAAGTAACACTTACAATCCCTGTTTGCTTTTCATCAATCGTATGCTTTTCATAATATACATGAGTGTCAGCTAAAGGATTAATAATCTTCACATATTTATCGACATTAGCTTTTAAATCTTCAATAAATTCAGTGGTTGGTAAATCCACATTAATGGTGGTTGGTATTAAAGAAGAAGTCTTGGCAATTTCAGCTCCATAAAAAGTCACATAGAAATCTTTACCAGTAGTAACTTCTTTACCATGAGCATCTAAATATTTATCAATAAAGATAGTGGCAGTTACTTCTCCTAAAGCATTAAAATTTTGACGATTAGTAATACTAATATTATAGGTACTTGCGGGATGAGTAATATTAGTTTTTATCAAGTCCTTTAATTGTTCATCACCATATTGGTAAGCAAAGGTAGCAGTTGGACTTGGAGCGGGTAAAGCAATAAAAGGACTAATGTTAGTTGTTTGTGAAGAAGCATTTAGTTGATAAATAAATGTATATTTTTCATCCGCTTTAAGATAACTTAAAGGATCATAGACTTGTGAAAAGTTAAATTCTATCTTTAAGGCATCAATTAATGAAGTGTCTTCAATCACTTTCATAGTGACATTAGCTCCTGGAACTTCATTATTAACATTAATTAAACGATTAATTAAATCATGATTTTGAGGGTCACTGTCAATGCGAGTTTTTAAAGTATCAATATCTTGAATGCCTAGTTTATTCAAATCAGATAGATAATCAATATTTTGTTCAACCGTTGTAGCAACCACAGGATGATAATTAGCAATTGAAACTAATCCCATCACTTTCTTAGATACAATTTGTTGTTCTTCAATCGCAGAAGAGATCGTAATTTGTCCTAATTTAATTTCGTTGTTAGCAAAAGTCACATAATCAGTACCTTTAACCGGATTAATATCAATAACTTTAGTTGGTGGATAACTAGAACCTAAGGAATCATCAATAGTATTGGTTAATAACATCTCTAAATGTTGGTTTAAATAATTAATGACATTTTCTTTATTATTCCCTAAAGTTTGCATAATATCTTGGAAACTTAGGTCCTTAACCAGCATAATTCCACCCGTTGCATCAGGATTTTTAAAAGCAGTTGGTTGATGGTATACAAAACCACTAAATAAGTGGTGGTATGACCAAGATGGAGAAAGTAAACCACTAGGGGCAATATCAAAACTAATCGCTAACTTTCCTGAAGTATTATCCGCACTAGTAGTTAGGTTTAAAATATCAAATCCTGTGGAAGGAATATTAACAAAGAATTTTTGTAACATTTGAATAGTTTGGAAGTTAGCAGCATTCTTAAAGAAATTACTATAGTAAGAAGGGAATTCATGAGTTAAGGAAGAAATATCCTTATTCGGTGCGATAATCCCTAAAGGAGCAGATAAGAAATGGGTAATGGTTAAATCTGGTAAAGGGAAACTTCGACTACCACTTGCAATATCCATAATTAAAAAAACATTTGATAGTATGACACTTTGATTAACACTATCTAAAGCAACATTAAAGGTTAAACGGTAAGTATCATCTACTCCCATTACATAACGTGCTAAATATTGATTAATGGTGGTACTTAAAAACTTTTTTAAATAAGCTTCATCCGTAACTGCTTTGGCAAAGAATAAATCTTGTAACGGGTCATCATCAGGTAAATTTAAAACATTTTTAGCACCATCATCATGAATTAAAGATGATCAACCAATTAGAGGAGTTTTCTTAAAACCAGTTAAGGTAAAATTAAAACGATATTCATCACTGAAGTAATTCACAAAATAACCCGCAGCATTATTAATATCTTTCACCTTTAAGGTAAATTCAATTGTACCAACATCATCATGATTAACCCGGTGTAGAATTTGATATCATTGATTATGGGTTTGTTTTTTCGCTGCATCTGGTAGTGAAGAGAACAATTGAGCCACTTGTGGTGGAGTTAATAAATCAGTATCCACAGCAAATTCACTAGGAAGGATAGTACTTAAATCTCCTAGTCAATGACTACC
>JAHHTI010000078.1 GCA_020024735.1 Mycoplasmataceae bacterium
AAGAAAAAATTAAGGCTGAAATTAATTTAATTAGTAATAAAAATAGTCGTAAGGTTAAACCTAACTATAAGAAGAAACAAAAAGCTAAAATAGCACAAATCCAACAAAAAAACAAGGTTAAAAATAAAAAACATTACCCAGCTAACAAGCATTCAAGTTAACTATTTTGATAAAAAATTTTTGAATATCAAAATTAGATAAAACTAGTTCAATTTCACTAGCATAGTGATTAGATCTAGTTAAATAAAGAAGATTTGCAATTGATTCATCAACACATTCATCATTTTTCAGAGTTAAAAATAGATTTTTTTGCACTATCTTTCAACTATTTAAACTCTGCCAATAGTTTAGTTGATGGCATTACTCTTTCTTCTGATACTCACATTGGTGTCGATGATTTTATCAATGACATTAATATTGTCAAAAACCAATTATTGATAACATCCTTAATAACCATTTAATTACTAATGCTTGTAACTTAAATGCTGATAATATTTCTATTTCTAATCCCATCAAATTCAATGACACATCTGCCACTATTACTATCACTATCGATGAAGGAGTTTACTATTTTAATGGAACAGCACCTACCAAAACTTTTGAAAGAATTTTAGTCTATGGATTTGCTAAACCCGCTACCTTCCCTCCAACTCAATTAGCAGCTAATTTAAATACCCAAATGGCTGATGTCTTAAACAAGACTAACATTAGTTCATATAATATTCAAAAAAAGTCTGCAAGCTGTTATAAATCTTCTAAAAAACAATTTTAATATTAACAATATGGTAACCCAACCTTCTGTGAATGGAACAAATCTAGTAATTGATAATAATTCATGAGCAATTAATCCTACTGGCAAAGATAATGAATATACCATTTCTTTTACTATCAATAATTGGTATGATGGTAGTAACTTTATTAATAAGACCGAAAGTGTCACTGTTACTTTAACTAACAATTCGTCAACTCCTACATTAACCATTACTCCAGCCACTAATAATCTAGATAAATGAATTATTATTGCAATCATGGTTGCAGTCTTATTAATCATCATTATCACCATTATGATTAGAGAGAATAAGGTAGCTAGAAAAAGAACAGCAACTGCTACTGAAATTAATGAAAGTGATACTTCTAATTCAAATGATAAAGAATAAATTTTAAGAAAATAAGTTCTAATAAAACACTTTTCTTGTCTTGAATACTAGAAATAATCAACACTGCCTCAATACATAAGTAGTATAAAAACAAAATATATAATATACAATATTAAATATATGAAAAATAAGAAATTACATAAAAGATTATGAGCAAGTGTAGCTATTTCAACATTGTTATTAGCTACCACTATTGGTACAACAAATGCATTGGTTAATAGTACTAGAGAAGATACAGTAGATGTTTTGCATAATAACATTAGTCCAGTAATAGAAGATACTGCTAGTACTTGAAATTATAATGTTCCACAACCTGAAAAAAATGATTTACCTTCTTGAATATGAGGTTCTGGTGATGTATGAGACGTAACTGCACAGATGAAAAAAACTACCATTAATGTTACTGAAGTTTTTAATCCATCATATCAAAACATAACAGCTGAAGAATTTGTATCAAAAGAAGGTGCTGTTGATGAACCTTTAAATCAAAAATATTGAAAATCAATAGTTAATCCTAATTTTGACAATGCATCATATAACCTTTATGCATCTGCCTTTATTGGTTATAATATTAGAGGTGAAAATATAAATTTTAATGCATCTTTTGGATACAAGATGCAAATTAATCCAATAACAAAAAGAGATGTTTCTTTTTGGTTATGCAACAATGTCTCAACTGGCCCTAATCATATTTTCATGTTTAAGATAACCATCACCGGTTTTAAAGAACCTCCTTTTATTGCTAATACATATGTCAATAATTCAACCATCCCACTAACTAATCCGGGAATGACAGCATCATACCATGATAAATCTAAAATAACTGATGATACACAAAACCTAGAACTTAGAAAAGCAATTGCTGCTAAAATTACTGGAGACCCCATTGATCCAAGTCAAATTAATATTTATGATGTGACATCATATAATCCAAAATTAGGAACAGCAACTGTACAATTTACTGTAAGTAATTGAACTGATACTAGTGGAAATAAAATTACTCAACATGGTTTAACTGCTAATCTTACTAATTTTATAATAGGAAAAACTACTTATAGTTGACCAACATTAGGTTCTGGAGTAAATGCTAATGGAGTAGCGTTTGATAGCATTCTCAATGATTCAAACATTAAAGACAAATTAGCTACTTATGCATCAAATAATCCTGCACTTTCAAGTAAACCAATTGTTAATTCTTTTACTATTAAGCCTAATTCTTATGATGAATTTACAGGAACTGCAATTATTAATACTGTTATATTAGATAATATTTGACACAATGGGGAAGTTACAAATTATCATTATGAGGAAAATTTAACTATTCCATTAACTAATATTAAAACTACTAACACTAAATTTATTCCTCCTGCTGATGGAGTATTAAATGTTGATGCAATGAATACACAATATGCTAATACTGTTGTTGAAAACTTAAAAACTAATGGTGGAATCAACGATGATATTGCTAATGCCATTATTACCCAATCATTAATTCAAGGTGCAAAAGAATTAAATGCTTCTAAAATTAAGTTCACTAATCCTGTATTCAATAAGGATGATAATAGTATTAGTGTAAATGTAGTTTTGAAGAAAGGATATTATGATAAAGGGACTGAATTTCCTCAAAAAGAATTAGGAAGACTAACCATTAAAGGTTTTAAAAAGCCTTTAACGGTTGTAAATACTAGTGGTGCTATTAATTGTAGTGGATTTAGAAATAAGGATATTGATTCCTTACCTACTAACGATGAGTTAAAACAACAAATCATTGATAGAGTAAATGATCCATATCAAGATTTACAGCTTTCTGATATTACTAACATTAGAGTGATAATTAAAGATGAATTTACTGGAACTGCCACTATTCAAGCAGACATTAACAATTGTACTAATGCTGCTGGAACAATGGAAAAATTCATTAATCAAGAATTTCAATTAACTGGTTTAAATGGTGTTACTACTTCATTTAACCCACCTACTGAAGGATTAAATGTAGATAGTTTAGGGTTTGCTTATAATTTCTATGAAACAAACAAAGGTACTACTTTCTCTAATGAAGCTATCGCAAAAGCTATTGTTGGTGCAAATTTAATTCTTAATGCTCAAGATTTAACAATTGATAATGCTAATACTAAATTATCTTTTAATGACATTAAATTAGAACAAGCTACTAATACAGTAATAGTTAATGTAATATTAAATGAAGGTTTCTATGATAATACTGTAGCTAAACCTGGTGAAAATTTAGGACCTTTAAAAATCAAAGGTTTTGAATTACCTAAAGCTGCTATAACTCATCATCAAATTAACGTTAAAGATTTAGCAATTAAAGCAACTGAAGATGATATTAAAAACGCAAGAAACTATGATGGAATTAAAGAAAAATTAGGTGTTACTATTAATCCTCCTAATAGTATTAATCCTACTATTACTAAAATTACAGTTAACCCATCAACTATTAACCAATATGAAGGAAAAGCAACTATTAGTGTTACTTTTGATAGTTGGTATGATGAAACTCTTGGAACTTTAATAGCTGATCATACAATTGATGGGATTCAATTAACAGGTTTACTTACAGAAAATACGACCTTAACTCCTGGAGATATTGAAGTAGCATCTTTAATAAATGTTTATGCTAAAAATTTAGTTGATAATGTTGATGATGCTCAAGTTGTTAATGAAACAGCTATTAAAGATGCAATTGGTGGAAAATTAAATCATACTGATGCCACTAATGATGACATTACTATTAGTAATTATGTCTATAATGATGTAGATAATTCAGTGAGCATTAATATCCAATTAACTGATAAGTATTATGAAGATGGAATCAAAGGTAGTCATCTTTTTGAAAATGTTAAATTAATTGGATTTAAAATTCCAACTGTTAGTGCTCCTACTAATGTAACTTTATCACCTGAAAATAGTTTAGCTTTAAATATTCAAGAAATTAATAATTCAGAATTGGTTCAAAAAGCTATTATAAATGCTTTAAACTATGGTGATTCTCCAATTATTGAAAATATGGCAGTAACACTTAATACTCATGATTTTACTGCTGATAATAAAAAACAAGGAACTGCTACTGTTACCGCTACCTTCAATAAATGGTATGATGAAAAGACTGGAGGTATTATTACTAGTCATCCTCCTGTTGATATTCAATTAACAGGTCTAAAAAGACCAGCTACTGTTATTACAGATAATAATATTGATTGCAATGCATTTAAAGATAAGATAACTGATAGTGAAACATTAAAAAACAATACTGAATTAAAGCAAGTAATTA
>JAHHTI010000079.1 GCA_020024735.1 Mycoplasmataceae bacterium
CCAAACTAGTTCTTGACCTGTATACACCTTATTACTATCGTAAGTATAATTTATTCCAGATCAATTATAATCAAAATTAAAAGATGAAGTGTAGCTACTACGGCTAGAAGGCCCACTACTACTATTAAAAGACACGTTATTAGGATTCGCAATATGAGAACTAGAGGCAGATAGTGTAAAACCAACTGCTAATGTAGACGCTAAAATTATTCCACATAAAATTTTGCTTTTTTTAAACAATTCCTAATACCACCAATAAACATATAATATACACTTATATTATATATAAAATAAAATTTTATTTGCTATTAGTGAAATTATTTAATTAATACACATTTAACTGTAATAAGTGGAACTAGGTATAAATAACAGTAAAAACAAGGATTTTTTATTCTCATTATCTTTTCTTTTTATAAACATCTTGCATGGTGTTTCTTAAATTTTTGGCTAAGATATTACGTTCAATGTGAATAAATGAAGAAGGTTGTAAGGGGTCAAGGATATTAAAACTAATTTCTTTACGGTCTTTTTTCTTAACAGTTTTACGGTTATCTAAATAATCTTCAGCATGAGCAATGACAATTGGTTGAATGGGTACCATTGTTTTATAAGCTGATTCTAATGCTCCAGATTTGAATTCTAATAAATCTTCTTCAACATTTCTTTTACCTTCAGGGAAAATAACAATTGATTTGTTATTTTTTAAAGTATTAACTTGTGTTTCAATCGATTTAATGCCTTCTCTTAAATTTTCACGGTCTAAATAAATAGTGTCAATTAAATCAAGGATAAAACCAATTTTACTATCTTTTAATTCTTTCTTAGCCACAAAAATAGGTCGTATACTACATTTCTTGTAAATAAATACATATAGTAACACAGGATCTAGTAATGAACGGTGGTTAGCAATAATTAATTGGGTCTTTTGGAGTAATTTACTATTTTTATCATCATAGAAATCTTTGGGGATATGTCTAGTATAAAGTAATAGTTTCGCTAATTTAAAGACGGTATCGTATTTTTCATCATCTAAAAAATCATCCGGATTTTTAGCATATTTTCTTGCTTTGTTTTTTGCTAGCAAAAACTTAATTAAAAAATGCATATAGACAAAAGGTAATGACATACCTCATAGAATAGTTTTTAATATTTCCATAAATTAACCTCTTAATTTAATAAATCGACGATTTTCTTTCTTTACCCGTAAATCTGCTTGTTCTTCATCAATTGGTGTTAAATAACGTAAGGCAGTTGTAGGGATTGGTTGATGAATGTTATTACTACTATTAGTATTATCATTATTGATGACAGGAGCAGGAGCAACAACAGGTGTTTCTATATGAATAGGAGTAACTGGTTCTACTTTATTAACTACTGGAATAGGAGTAGGTGTGGGAGTAGGAGCGGGAGACGGAGCAGGAGTTGGAGCAGGAGTAATCACAACATTTTCTACTTGTTTAGGAGGAATATAATTTTCTGGTTGGAATAAACGGTTAGTTAATTGTTCATCTTTTTGTTTATCTACATAAAAAGAATTAAATTCATGATCATTAATTTCATTAACATCTTGATTACTATCATCAATGTCACTCAAATCTAATAATTTAGTTTGTTCGTTTTTTAAAACATTATAGTCAACACGAGAATTGTATTTTTGTGCTTGATTATCTTGGATATTGTAAGTTTCTTGAACACTATAGCTTGGATAACCAGCTGTAATGTTTTCTTTACGAGAAAACAGACCTTTACGTTTAACAGGAATTTTACATTTATTAGATATTTCTTCAGAAACTTGATTTAGATAACCAAATTCTTGTTGGTTATGACCAATATTTAAATCAATCTTTTGATTAATCCGTTGAAAGGCTTCTTCATCCATTGCCATTCTTTGTTCTTTAAGAGTAGCATCACTTCTACCAGTGTAGTTATCTTCAGTTCTAAAATATTCACCTTCTTTAGTATCAGGTGTTAAAAATTGGTTTTGGGCAATTTTATCATAGTCATAAGTTCCAGAAACATCAAATTTCGGTCGTGGTTGTTGATAATATTCTTGTGGGACATCTTTAGCTTGTCTATTTTTTCTAGAAAATCAATTTTTCACATTATACCTATTGTCTCTATTAATTATAACAAGTTATTTTAGCAATCTTAATCTAAATTGATTTGGTTTAGTGTGTTGATTTATTCTACAAGAATTCAAATAACTTTAATATGTAAGGATGAAAAAAAGAAAGTAAGTTGATTGTACTTTTCTACAAGAAGTGTAAAAATTTCACTACATATTGTTAAGTACTTGACAAAGGTTTTTGAAGGAATACTATTTAATTGTAGAGAGTAAAAATCTTTACATGAGGTGATAAATTATGAAGAGAATGAAAATAATACCAGCTTTAGGATTTGCTGCAATTATTACAGGTGCAGTTATAGCAGTTCCTATTCTTAATCAAAATCAAATTACAAATCAAATTACAATTAAAAATCAAAATGAAAAAGAAACACAGATAAAACAATTTAAAAATGTAACAATGGAAGAAGTTGAAAATACATTAGATGATTTATTAGAAAATTTTGACCTAGAAACATCAAGAGGAGCATCTTTATTTGCTTTAGATAAAGAAAGTAAACTAATGCAAGAAGGAGTCAAAAATATAAAAGAAAACAAAGAACAAGTGTTAAATCTTGTTTCTGACATTAAAGATGGGAAACTATTAATTTCTGATATTCAAAAACAACAACAAGAATATATTAATAAAAATCAAGTTGAATATAAGAAATTAATGGGAGAATATAATATTGAAAATTTTATAGACTACTCAAATCCACAAAATACCACACAACTATTTACTAATAAGTTAAATACCATTAATATTCAAACTAATTCAGAAACTATTAAAAACAAAGTTAATGATCTTGGAGATGGAACTATTAGTATTACCCTTGATAAGGATGTAGAAATATTTATAAAAAATGCTAGACAAAAATATAATACATTCAAAAAATACACTAAGGTACAAAGGGATTTAGCGATTTCTTCATCTGTATTAACTGGAATAGCTTGAGGTGTTGCTGCTTGATATTGAAGCGCATGATTTTTCTTTGGAGCTAATGTTCCATATGCCATTGCTGCAACAGTGCAAGCAACCACACTTACTTGATTTAATGTTGAATCATGAAAATCTGTGCATTTTATGGAAAGACAATTAAAAGAACTAAATAATATCATTTCAAGTAATGATTACAATGAAATAGAAAAAATAGTAAATGGTTCATATAAAGAAAAAATAGTTGATTATAAAACAGGAGCCACTGCTCTAATTATTGATATAGCTAGTTTTCATTATTGATTATCAGAAGGTATTAAAATAATAAATACAAAAATAGGAAAGATTTTTGATTTTGGTAGAAACTTTCTTATGGACAATGTTGAAGCAATATCAACAATGATTAAGAAGCTTGCGTCTAAAACTTCATTTAATGAAACTGTTCTAAAATCAACATCTTGAGCAAATCCGATTGGATGCATTATAACTTTAATAGACTTTGGTTTAACACTTACTTCACTATGTATTGGTTGTTGATTATAATAGGTAATGTATGGAAAAAAAATTTTTTGCAGTAAGTAAATACAATTCATATAATAGTATGATGCAATGCTTTCTAAACATTATCAATCATATTACTAAAGAACAATTTATAGAAGATTTAAAAACGATTGATAAAATAAACTTTGATTTTAAAAAAAGTTTTATTCCTTTTCTAAATAAAAAGGATATTGAAAAAACCAAGCAAAAGTGAATAGGTGAATTTAATAGTGATATCATTGCTGATCTCTTTTTCTTTGACTATTTTAAAGCTCTTTCCAAATATCATACAAGTCTAGTTTTTATGTTATTAATTATAGTAATCCCTATTTCATGCGTTTGAACTCTTTTACCTAATGATATGCAACCTATTGCTATCGGTATCTCAGTAATTGCTCCCATCACAGCTTTAGGTTTATTTGTAATGGCATTTGCCTTCTTAAAACATTATTATAAAGGGTGGAAAGATAGTCTTCCTAGAAGTATTATCTATTATCGAGGTATCAAAAAAGTGATATCCTATGAATACTTAGTGAATTTCAAATATTTTTACAAGTTTGAAAATCTTGGGATTGGAATTGAAGCTCCTGATGAAATTATTTTAAAGTTAGAAAATGGAGATACATATTATTTTGATAATTTTGAATCATTGTGTGAACAATTAAAAACAATGGATAAGAATTTACTTTTATTAAAAGAAGATGTAATATTGTGTAAAAAGAATGATGGTTCTATAGTAAATAAATATGATTTTGGAAAAGAATATCGGAGAGAAATAATAAACTTAATAACTTCTAAAGACCCAGAAGAAAATAATTTAGTAGTCTTTTCTAATGAACCTTTTGATAAAAATTATTAAT
>JAHHTI010000008.1 GCA_020024735.1 Mycoplasmataceae bacterium
TCCTACTATGATTGAAGACAAACTTCACATTAAGAAATACGGATCTATTGAAGCTTATGAAAAATCATTAGGAATTACTCCTACTTACAAAGTTGCAAATTTCAAATTCTAATTATTCCTAATTTGTTTGAAGCAATTAAATAAATTTTATTGAAAAATATCTCATCATCACTGATGGGATATTTTTTTATATTCAATAATTTAAAAAAAATTAAAAAAAGGACGAAAATATTGTATAATAAATAATTATTATGTGTATTTTATACACATTTAATAGAAAAAAGTTAATAATGGGAGAGTATCATGGCTAAAGCATCTTATAAAATGAGAGAAGTATCAAATAAAGTAGTAAGAAGAGATTATTCAAAGATCGATATTGGAGATTTTGTTCCACCTAATCTACTACATGTTCAATTAGAATCATATGAAAAATTTTTGAATGAAGAATTAGAAAAAACCATTATGGGTATTTCACCTATTCATTCATCAAAAGATAGATATACCATTACATTTAATGGAATTTCTTGAGGAGAACCAAAAAGAACTGAAGAAGAAGCAATTAATGATGGTAAGACATATGACAAACCTTTATATGTTGATATTGTTTTAAAAGACAATGAAACTGGTGAAGTTATTAAAGTTAAAAAAACTAAGAAAAATGGTAATGATGGTATTTATTTCTCAAACATTCCTTTGATGACTAAAAAAGGAACTTTCATTATTAACGGAATTGAAAAGGTAGTTATTGCTCAAATCGTAAGATCTCCAGGTGTATATGCTTTACCTAAATCACAAATTAAATTAAATAGTTCAAGAAAAAAAGTGGTTGAAGACAATGTATGTGAAGTGCTACCATCTAAAGGAACTTTAATCATTTCTAATATCAATAAATCTAAGGAAGTTTTAAACTTCATTATGAGAGATGTTTCAGGTGAATCTGTTGCTACAATTAATGTAGTTGAATTATTAAAAGCATTTGGTTTAAGTGCTAATGAAATTGATCGTATTTTTGATAATGAAACTATTATTAAAAAATCAAAATTAGTAGATATGTATACTGCTGAAAGTATTCTTGCTTCAAAAGATGTTGAAAAAGATATTGAAGCCATTAATGAAGCATTAGAAGAATTTGACAACAACCAACAAGAAGCTTTAGAAAGTATTTTAAGAAAAGGTCATAAATTACAAAAGAAATATAAAGAATCATTGTTCCAATATTTAATGTTACAAAATAAATTAGCTAATAATCCTAATGATGCAAAAGCTAGTGAAATTAAACACAATATGGAAATTTTGATGAATACCATCATTACTGAAAAAGCTGCAAGAGATATTGTTAAAAAAATGTCTATTTCAGAAAAAGTATTTGATAACAATAACATCAAGATTGATGATGAACATATTACTTACCAAACATTATTATGATTACATTTTTGTCATCAAAGATATTATGATTTAACTAATGCTGGTAGATATAAAATCAACCGTAAGTTAAGAATTTCTGAAAGATTATACCAAAGAATTCTTGCTCAAGATATTAAAGATACTAGTGGTAAAGTAGTTTTTGCTAAAGGTACATTGATTAACAAAGAACAATTTGATAAATTAAAAGCTCTTTCTAAAGAAGGTAAATTAGACATCGTTAAGAAGATTAATTTAGCAAATTATCCATCTGAAGTACTTTTCTCTGATAAATTTAATTTAAACTATGAATTAGTTAAAGTTTATCGTGACAATGATAATTTAGATGACAATGCTACTGAAAATATTATTGGGGTATGTACTGATGATAAATATAACCAATTATCTTTACCAGATATTATTTCAATTATTTCATATACTTGTAATTTAGCTTGTGATATTGGTGATTTTGATGATATTGATCACTTAGGAAACAAGAGATTAAAACTAATTCACGAATTGTTGAAGAACAAAGTTAATGCTGCAATGATTAAAATTGAAAAATTCATTAGAGAAAAATTAACTATTGTTGATGGTGCTAATACTAATAATATCGAAGAAGGAGAAGAAGTTATTGAAGCTCCTAAAAAACCAACCGTTAAACAAATGATTAATCCTAAGCCTTTCCAATTAGTCATTAAAGATTTCTTTAACTCTCATCAATTAACTCAATTTATTGATCAACAAAACCCGCTAGCTGAATTAACTAACAAACGAAGAATTTCAGCAATGGGTCCTGGTGGGATTTCTAGAGAAGACCCTAACTTGGATATTCGGGATGTTCACTATTCTCACTATGGTCGTATCTGTCCAATTGAAACTCCTGAAGGGATGAACATTGGTTTGGTAATGTCTTTAGCTTCTTTTGCTAAAATTGATGAACACGGTTTCTTATTAACTCCATATCGAAAAGTTAATAAGGGTGTTATCACTAATGAAATTAGATGATTAACTGCTTCTCAAGATGATGAATATATTATTGCTGAAGCTAATGTAGAAGTAGATGATAAGAATAAAATTACTCAACCAACTGTCATTGCAAGATTTAGAGGAACTAGTGATGTCTTTGATCCAATCGAAGTTGACTATATTGATGTATTACCAAAACAAGTAATTTCAATTGCAGCTTCTTCAATTCCTTTCTTAGAAAACAACGATGCTAACAGAGCATTGATGGGAGCTAATATGCAACGTCAAGCTACTCCATTAATTAAACCTTATGCACCAATTGTTGGTACAGGTTCTGAATATAAAATTGCTCACGATTCTGGAATGGCAGTAGTTTGCGAAGAACCAGGGACTATTAAGTATATTGATAGTAACCAAGTAATTTTAGAAACAGCTGATAAAAAAGAAGTAAAAACTAAATTTACTAAATATAAAAAGACTAATCAAGATACATGTAACAACCAAGTTCCAATTGTAGAAGTTGGTGAAAAAGTAGAAGCTGGAACAATCTTAGCTGATGGACCAGCGATGAAAAATGGGGAATTAGCTTTAGGACAAAACGTCTTAGTTGCCTTTACTACTTGAAACGGTTACAACTATGAAGATGCTGTTATTTTAAGTGAAAGATTAGTAAAAGATGATGTTTATACTTCTATTTCAATTGAAGAATATACTGTAAAATGTTTAGTAACTAACAATGGGGATGAAGAAATTACTAGAGATGTACCAAACGTTAGTGAATCTGCTAAGAAGTATCTAAACGAAGATGGAATTATTATGGTTGGGGCAGAAGTAAAAGAAGGTGATATCCTTGTTGGAAAGACTACTCCTAAAGGACATGTAGATTTAAGTCCTGAAGAAAAATTATTACAAGCTATCTTTGGAGAAAAAACTAAACCAATTAAAGATTCTTCATTAAGAGTACCTTATTCTGGAGAAGGAATTGTAGCGGCTGTTAACCGATTCAAATCATATGAAACAGATGATTTAGGTGATGACGTTATTGAAATTGTTAAAATCTATGTAGTACAAAAGAGAAAAATCCAAATCGGTGATAAAATGGCTGGACGTCATGGTAACAAAGGGATTGTTTCTAAAATTGTTCCAATTGAAGATATGCCACATTTAGAAGACGGAACACCAATCGATGTAATGTTAAACCCATTAGGGGTTCCTTCACGGATGAATATTGGACAAATTTTAGAAATTCACTTAGGATTAGCGGCTCGTGAAATTGCAAAGAAAGAATTATTAAGATTAGTAATTGAAAACAAAGATCATACTGCTATTCAAAAACTATTCTCATTAAGTGAAGTTAATGCTAAGAATTTATATAAAGCAGTCAATGCAATGTTAAAAGAAAACAAAGTTTCTAAATATGAAGAAGCTATTAATGTGATTAAGACTATTGATATTGAAATGGTTTTAAATTCTTTAGGACTTAATTATTCTGATATTGGTTATAAAGTTTCTACTCCAGTATTTGAAGGATGTACAAGAGAAGATCTTGAAAATACTATGAAAGAAGCTGGTATTGACCCAATTAAGACTAACGGTAAATTCACTTTAATCGACGGAAGAACTGGGGAAAAATTTGATGGTCCTATCTCTGTTGGTATTATGTATATGTTAAAACTAGACCACATGGTAGATGACAAGATTCACTCAAGAGCGGTTGGTCCATACTCTAAGATTACTCAACAACCTCTTGGAGGTAAATCACAAAACGGTGGTCAAAGATTTGGGGAAATGGAAGTTTGAGCATTGGAAGCTTATGGGGCAGCTTATAACCTTCGTGAAATCTTAACCATTAAATCTGATGATGTAAGAGGTAGAAACTATACTTATAATGCTATCATCAAGGGTAAAGAAATTCCTACTGGTAGATTACCAGAAACCTTCAAGCTATTAGTAAAACAATTACAAGGATTATGTTTATACACCGCTGTTGTTGATAAAGATGGTCACGAAATTGATGCTAATGAATATACTAAACATGAAAATCTATCTTCTAAGGATTATGAAATTGATGACATTATCTTAAATGATTATCAAATCGATGAAGAAGATGTTGATGCTACTAGACCAGTTTTCTATAATGATGATGATATGTAGAAATTAAAGCAGTTATCATGATTGAGAAAGGAAATGTAAAGGAATTGAATATGAATAATAAAAAAGAATTAAACAATAAAAATACTAATCAAAATTTAACCACAAAAGTAGCCGGATTAAAAATTGGAATTGCTTCTCCTGAAAGAATTAGAGAATGATCATATGGACCAATTACTAAGTCTGAAACTATTAACTATAAATCTTTAAAACCCGAAAAAGATGGTTTATTTAATGAAGTTGTTTTTGGACCAGTAAAAGACTATGAATGTGCTTGTGGTAAGTACAAGAAAATTAAATATCGTGGTAAGAAATGTGAAAAGTGTGGTGTGGAAATCACTGAATCAATCGTTCGTAGAGAAAGAATGGGACACATTGAATTAGCTTCTCCAGTTGCTCACATTTGAATGACTAAGGAATTACCAAGACCTTCAAAGATTTCTTTATTGTTAGATATTTCATACAAACAAGTAGAACAAGTAGTATATTTTGTAAACTATATTGTTTTAGATGAAGGGGTATATGCGAATAGTGAAAATAAGCTATTCCGTAAAAAAGATGTTGTTTTATTAAACAATGAAAAGAATTCACGTGCTACTAGAATTAAATTAAGAAAAATCTTGAGAGATATTTATGATGACTTAAAGGCTAAATATGGTCAAAGTAATTTAGAAGTAAAGAAAGCTTCTATTTACCGTTCAAGATTAGCTGATTCTAACTTACCTTTCTCAATCGATGAAATTTTTAGATTCATTACCAAACACCGTGGTATTAGATTTGGAATCGGTGCTGAAGCAATTTTAGAATTACTAAAAGAAATTGATATTGATGCTGATATTAAACGTATTAATGATCAATTAGAAATTTGTGATGGTGCACTTGATGCTAATGCTAAGAAATTATTAAGACAATTAGAAGTTTTAAAATGATTAAAGAACTCTGGTAATAGACCAGAATGAATGATTCTTTCTGTGATTCCAGTAACTCCTCCAGACACTCGTCCAATTATTCAATTAGATGGTGGAAGATTCACTACTAGTGATATTAACAACCTTTACCGTAAAATTATCATTAGAAATGAAAGATTAAAGAAAATTATCGAACAAAAAGCACCAACTATCATTTTAAATAATGAAAAACGTATGCTTCAAGAAGCGGTTGATGCATTGTTCGACAATAGTTCAAGAAAGAAACCAATTGTTGGTAAAGATAAACATGCTTTAAAATCTTTATCTAATAGCTTAAAAGGAAAACAAGGGTTATTTAGACAAAACTTATTAGGTAAGAGAGTTGACTACTCTGGACGTTCTGTAATTGTTATTGGACCTGAATTAAAGATGTATGAAGTTGGGGTGCCAACTATCATGATCCTAAAATTATTTAAACCTTTCATTATCCATGAATTAATTAAGAAATACGATGATGATGGTGCAGAAATTCAACCAATCGCTGTGAACATTAGAGTGGCTGAAACCATGATTGCTGAACAAGATTCAAGAATTTGACCAATTGTTCAAAAAGTAATTAAAACTAGACCAGTTATTTTAAACCGTGCGCCAACTCTTCACCGTTTAGGGATTCAAGCTTTTGAACCAAAGATGATTGAAGGAAAAGCAATTCGTCTACACCCATTAGTAACAACTGCTTTTAACGCTGACTTCGATGGTGACCAAATGGCCATCCACGTTCCATTAGGAAAAGAAGCAGTTGCAGAAGCACGATCTATCTTATTAGCATCATGACATATTTTAGGTCCTAAGGATGCAAAACCAATTATTACTCCTACTCAAGATATGGTGTTAGGTCACTATTACTTATCAGTTGAAGATAAAACTAAACCAGGAACTGGTATCATCTTCTCTTCAATTGATGAAGTGAAAATTGCTTTAGCTAATAAAGCTGTTCATATTCACTCAGTTATCGGAATTCACACTGATGTTTTCAAGGATAAAAAATTACCTGGTGAAGGAATTTTAATTACTACTCCGGGAAAGATTTTATTGAATGAAGTTTTACCAGCTGATTTCCCTTACATTAACTGTGCTAATGCTAATACTAAAGATACAGATATTGTGGCTCCTGGTAATGATGTTAGAGAAGCTATCAATAACCGTGTTTTATCAGAACCTCATTCAAAGAAAGTATTATCAATGATTGTTGATTACTTATACAAAAACTATCCAATTGAAATAGTGCCACAAACAATGGATAAGATTAAACATTTAGGATTTAAATATTCAACTATTTCTTCAACTACGATTTCTGTTTTCGATGTTCCTAAGTATGATAAGAAATATGAATACTTTAAAGAAGGTGATGAACAAGTATTGAGATTAAAACGTCAATTCAAAAAAGGTCTTTTAACTGATGATGAAAGATATCAAAAAATTGTAAAATTATGAACTGATGTTAAAGATAAGGTTACGACTGATATTAAAGAAATCGTGGAATCTGATGAATATAAGAAAAATTCTATTGTTATTATGGCTAACTCTGGTGCCCGTGGAAATATCTCTAACTTTACCCAATTAGCAGGGATGCGGGGATTAATGTCTAAGTCATATAACTATGACCAAAAACGTAAATCTAAAGTTATTAAAGATACTATTGAAATTCCTATTAAACACTCATTCATTGAAGGTCTATCTATTTCTGAATACTTCAACTCTTCATATGGGGCTCGTAAAGGGATGACCGATACTGCGATGAAAACTTCTAAATCTGGATATATGACTAGAAAATTAGTTGATGCTACTCAAGAAGTGATTGTTCAAGGTCATGATTGTGGAACACACGTTGGATTATTAGTTAAAGATTTAATTAACCGTAAAGAAAACTCTGTGATTGAACCTTTATCTGAAAGAATTGTGAACCGTTACTGTTTAGAAGATGTGGTTAATCCAAAAGATGGTAGTGTAATCGTTCAAGCCAACGAATTCATTACTCCTGAATTAGCTAAGAAGATTCAAGCTAGCGGGGTAAAAGAAGTGACTGTAAGATCACCTATTCACTGTGCTAATACCAGAGGAATTTGTCAAAAATGTTTTGGTCACGACTTATCAACTAATCGTTTAGTAGAAGATGGTACAGCAATTGGAATTGTGGCTGCACAATCAATCGGTGAACCAGGTACACAATTAACCATGAGAACATTCCATACTGGTGGGGTTGCTGGTGGATCTAACATTACTCAAGGTTTTGAAAGATTAAAACAATTATTTGACTGTGTACCTCCAAAACCATGAGAAAAATCAGTGATTTCTGAAATTCATGGAAAAGTAACTGAATTACCTTCAAGTAGCAACGGTTGAACATTAACTATTAAGAGTGATATTGACGAAAGAGTTTATGATATCGGTTTAAACAAAAACCCTAACGTTAAGAAAGGTGAAGAAGTTTATCCTGGAAAACGTTTAACTGAAGGTTCAATTGATGTACGAGAATTATTAACTGTTGCCGGAATTGAACATGTAAGACATTACATCATTAAAGAAGTACAAAAAGTATACCGTATTCAAGGGATTGAAATTTCTGATAAATACGTGGAAATTATCGTTAAACAATTAACTAACAAAGTGAAAATCTTAAAACAAGAAGATTCTAAATTCTTTATTGGAGAAGTGGTTTCTGCTAACTCTCTAAAAGAAGAAAACAAACGTTTAATGGCAGAAGGTAAGAAACCAGCATTTGCTGTACCAGAAATCTTTGGTCTAGATGAAACTCCTTCTAAATCTAATTCATTCTTATCTGCCGCTTCCTTCCAAGATACTAAGAAGACCTTGACTAACGCTGCTGTTAAGGGAGAAATTGACTTCTTACATGGTATTAAAGAAAATGTTATTTTAGGTAATTTAATCCCTGCCGGAACTGGATTGAAGAAGAAATCAGAAATTATTGAAGATGGACAAAAAATGCATAAACTAGAATATTAGTTTATAATCAATTAAAATGGAATTTTCAAAGATTAATGCATATGATATTCTTATTAAAAAAGTAGGCACTAGGGTAATGATTAATGCCTATAAGTTTAATGGTTGATTATATCGTGTGTGAGAATATCCAATGGTTTTAGAAGTTAATGAGGATTATGTGGTATTAGCCTCAGAAAATGCCAAGATCTTAACTTCAAAAGAAAATTCACGTCAATGCTTTTATTCACAAGCCACCAAACCTACCTTTTGGTTTTTGTTTAAGGATAAATGATTTAATCTAATTACTACCATTACTCCTAAGGGTTATCAAGTTTATATTAATGTATCATCCCCTTTTATTTTTGAAGAAAGTGCTTTTAAATATCTCGATTTAGATTTAGATTTTAAAATCTTTCCTAATAACACTTGAACCGAAGTGGATATTAACGAATTTATGGTTAATCAAATCACTTTTAAATACCCTCCAGAATTAATTAAGAAGGCTAAGCAAACTGAAGATGAGTTGATTAGTTTAATTAAGAGTGGATATTTTAAACAGTTCTCTAATGAAGAAACTATTCGTAAGTATCAAGGTATTTATGAATACTTATTAACAAAGGAAAAGGTGAAGATATAATGAGCAATATTGATGATTACTACCAAAAACTTTCCCAAGACTTATTAACTTATATTCAAGCTAAAGAATATCAAAAAGTTTTAGATATTATTGAAGATGAATTACAACAACCATATATCCCTCAACAACATTACATTAATTTGTTAAACACCAAGGATGAAGTAGAAATGATGCTGGGAGAAAGTATGTATGAAGATACTATTAACTCCTTGAGTAAACTGCAAATTTGGGATAAGATTTATGATACCAAGAATGAAAAAATTAATCTGGTTTTCTTAAACTTATTTTTAAGTCGTTTTGGTGAAGCCTTTGATGATGTTGATTTAAGTATGATGCAAAAGATTTTCTTGGATAAAAAAATGCCTAATACTGAAAAGACGATTTTAGTTTCGGCCTTAGTGGATTTACATATTGATCATGATTTTAAATATTACAATGTGTATCTCAAGAAAACCTTAAGCTTCAATCCTTTACATTTAGTGGATGCTGAAGCTAATGCTAAGAGTGAACAAATTTATGGTGCTTTAGAAAAGTATTATTTAAAAGATCCTAGTAAGCTACAAATTGCTGCTAGTCTACTACAAGTATTATTTATTGAATGCTTTCCTAATGAGTTTAATTTTGCCAATGATTTAGTGGTGACAACCATTACTAATGTCGTAGATGCTTTATTTAATCAAACTGAGATTATTGAAAACGAAGTTTCAATTTTATTATCTCGTCATATCGGGTATCCTCATGAATAATGAAGTCTTAACACCAACCACTGAAGATTCATCTTCTTTAAAGACAAAAAGAAAAATGATTGCAACCATTTTAATTGGAGTTGTGATTGCCACTTTAATTATTATTATTTCAGCGATTGTCATTGCCGAAGTTGCTAATTAGTGATAAAAAGTTGTTAAATTTTTATATAATGTAAATACTTGTAATGAAAGGAAATTTTATGAAAATTATTAAATCTGAAATTAAAGATAAACAATTAAAAATGACTGTGGCAGCTGATGATAAAGCTTGAACATCAGCCATTAATAAAGAAGTTACTAAGGCTTCTAAAGATATTAAGATTAAAGGTTTTAGACCAGGTAAAGCTCCTAAATCAGAAGTTTTAAAAAATCTTAATATGCCTCAAGTGCTATACTATGCGGCAATTAATATTTCTAACCAAATGTTAAAGGAAGTGTTAGACTCAAAGGAATTTGATGAAGCTGACATCGACGCTTATCCTACTCCTAGTTTGGAAATTGAAAAAATTGATGAAAAAGAATTAGTGATACTTTATGTCTTCTATGCTTTTCCATCAGCAACTGTGGGTGATTACAAAAAAATGAAAGTAGATATTATTACTCCTGAAGTCACTGATAAAGAAGTTGATGAAGAATTACAACGTATGTTATCAAAAGAAAAAATGTATGTTAAGAAAGATGGACCAATTGCTAAAGGTGATGCGGCAATTTTTGATTTCAATGGTTTTATTGATAACAAAGAATTCCCTGGTGGTAAGGCTGACAACTACCAATTAGAAATTGGATCTGAAACTTTCATTCCAGGATTTGAAGACCAAATGATTGGTTTAAAAGCTGGGGAAGAAAAATCTTTACATTTAACTTTCCCTAAAGATTACCATGCTCGAGACTTTGCTGGTAAGGAAGTAGTTTTTGAAGTTAAAGTGCATGAAGTTAAAAGTGTTAAAACTCCTAAATTAGATGATAACTTTGTAGCTAGTTTAAATTTCGGTGAAGTGAAAACTGTCCAAGGTTTAAAAGATTACATTAAACAAAATATCTTTAGATTTAAAACCCAAGAAGCTAACCAACAAAATGTGATGAGTGTCAACAAAGCCTTAGTAGAAATTACTAAAATCGATGAAATCCCATCAATCATTATTGATGATGAAGCAAAGAAAATTAAAACCCAATTAGAACAAAGATTAATGCAAATGGGAATTCGTTTAGAAGATTATGCAAAGATGACTGGTAAAACAATCGAAGACTTTGAAAAAGAAATTAAAGAACAAGCAAAAAATAATATCATCGTTTATGCTGCTTTAGAAAAAATTGCGGATGTTGAAAAAGTAAAAGTAACAGATAAAGAAATTGATGAAAAATATGAAGAAATTGCGAAGATTTATCATCAACCAATTGAAGATGTGAAAAAAACTGTTGATAAAGATTTATTATCAGAATTATTACTAAACGAATTAACCATTCAAAAAGTGATTTCTTATCATCTTAAAAAATAATTAAAAACCCCGTATTTTAAAGTTAAAACTAATAAAATTAGCGAACTATTAATTAGATTGCTAATTTTTTTAATTAATGGTATAATTTAGACAAGTAGGAGGTACCTTATGAAAGAAGTATCAAAAAAAGCGAAAGTTATCATTACCCGTGGGATTATTATTTTTCCATCAGTTTCTGCCACTTTAGAAATTGGTAGAGAAAAAACTTTAAATACCCTAAAGGATGTGAAAGAAGGAGATGAAATCATTCTCGTATCACAAACTGATCCAGAAATTGATGATCCAAAAGAAAATCATATTTTTAAAGTTGGTACTTTGTGTAAGGTTACCAAAATTAAACCAGTAGCTGACGACAAAGAAATTACTATTAAAGGAAGTAAAATTATTCAATTAGCTAATTTCAAGTATGATGCGAAAAAAGGTTATGAAGCTGAATATGAAGAATTAAAGGTAAAAGCAGGGAACACTACCAAGAACCAAGAAATTGTTAATTCTATCTTAGAATTATTATTGGAATATACCCAAAATACTTCACAACCTAAAGCAATTTATGAAATCTATGAATATATTTTAAAGAATGCTAATTCGGCAGCAAAAGTAGCTGATTTTATTGCGGTTAATATTCCTAGTGATGTCGCTAATTTTTTAAGTAAACAACAATATTTAGAAGCCACTACTGTGACTGAAAAATTAAAAACAGTTTTAGGGTTCTTAATTAAATATTTTGATGCGGATGGAGCAGTCAAGAAAAGTGTCGATGAATTGATTAATGATAAGATGAATCGTAACATTTCAAAACAACAAAAAGAATTTTATTTAAGAGAAAGATTGAGAACTGTTAAAGAAGAACTAGGGGAAATTTCATCACGAGAAGATGATACTGATAAGATTCGTCAAAGATTAGATAACAATCCTTACCCTGACTATATTCGGGAAAAAGTACTTTATGAATTAAATAAGTATGAATCAGCAATGAGTTCCAATGAATCTAGTATTACTAAAACATATATTGATTGATTATTAGATTTACCTTACTGACAAGAAAAACCAGAAAATAATGATATTCATGAAGTGGAAAAAATTCTTAATAAAAACCACTATGGAATTGATAAGGTAAAAGAAAGAATTATCGAATACCTTGCTATCCGTGCAAAGAATAAATCTGCTAAAAGTTCCATTATTTGTTTTGTAGGTCCTCCAGGAGTGGGTAAAACCTCTTTAGCCTTATCGATTGCTGAAGCTTTAAATAAAGAATTTGTCAAAATCTCTTTAGGTGGAGTAAAGGATGAATCTGAAATTAGAGGTCACCGTAAAACTTACATTGGTGCAATGCCGGGAAGAATTATTAAAGGGATGAAAAAAGCCAAAGTTATCAACCCTCTATTCCTTCTAGATGAAATTGATAAAATGGCTTCTGATCAACGAGGAGACCCTGCTAGTGCAATGCTTGAAGTGTTAGATCCTGAACAAAATAGCCGTTTCTCTGATAACTATATTGAAGAAGAATATGATTTATCAAAAGTACTATTTATTTGTACTGCTAACTACTACCAACAAATTCCTCATGCTCTAATTGATAGATTAGAAATTATTGAATTAACTTCATACACCATTAAAGAAAAAGTTGAAATTGCTAAACAACATTTAATTAAACATGTGATGAAAGAATATTTAATTGATGAAAAGAAATTAAAATGAGAAGATAGTGCGATTGATTTTATTATTAATGCTTATACTCGTGAAGCTGGGGTAAGAGAATTAGAAAGATTAATTAAGAAGATCTTAAGAAAATATGTAGTGGCGGAAATGAAAGGTGAAAAGAATCTACCAACTGTAGTCGATGAAAAACTAGTAAGAAAGTATCTAGGAAAGATTATCTTTGATGAAACTTTAACTGATGAAAAAGCAATTCCAGGAATTGTTAATGGAATGGCTTATACTACTGTGGGTGGTGACTTATTACAAATCGAAGCAACTTTATCTCCAGGAAAAGGTAAGGTGGTAATTACTGGTAATTTGGAAAAAACCATGAATGAATCAGCGACTGTAGCTTTAGGTTATGTAAAAGCTCATGCCAAAGAATTTGGTATCGATCCTAATATTTTTGCCGAAAACGATATTCATATCCATGTACCTGCTGGAGGCGTTCCTAAAGATGGTCCAAGTGCTGGGGTAGCTTTAACTACTGCGATTATTTCAATGCTAACTAAGAAACCAGTAAAAACTAATATTTCCATGACAGGTGAAATTACTTTAAGAGGAAAAGTCGGAATTATTGGTGGAGTGAAGGAAAAAGTTATTTCTGCTCATCGTGCAGGAGTAAGAGAAATTTTCCTACCTTATAATGATGAAAGATTCTTAGAAGAAGTTCCAAAAGAAACTTTGAAAGAATTAAAGATTCATTTAGTAAAACAATATGAAGACATTTATAATATCTTGTTTAAATAAAAAAATCTAGGATGAGATATGTACAACCATAATTTGATTGAAAAAAAATGACAGAAATATTGAAAAGAACATGCTACCTTTTCCTTTCAAGATGATCCTTCTAAACCTAAGTTTTATGTCTTAGATATGTTTCCTTATCCTTCAGGAAAAGGTTTGCATGTTGGACACCCTAAAGGTTATACCGCAACCGATGTTATTTCCCGTTATAAAAGAACTAAAGGTTTTGATGTTTTACACCCGATTGGTTGAGATGCATTTGGGTTACCAGCTGAACAATATGCGATTGACACTAATAACCACCCAAAAACTTTTACTAGTGAAAATATTAAAAATTTCCGTAATCAATTACAAGCCTTAGGCTTTGATTATGATTACAACAAAGAGGTTAATACCACTGATCCCCAATACTATCAATGAACCCAATGAATTTTTAGTCAATTGTTCAAACAAGGATTGGCAGAAATTAGGGATACAGAAGTTAATTGATGTGAAGCTTTAAAAACCACTTTATCTAATGAAGAAGTTTTAATTGATAAAAATGGGAATACGGTTTCAGAAAGAGGAAACCATTTAGTTGTTAAAAAGCAAATGCAACAATGAGTATTAAAGATTACTGCATATGCGGATAAATTATTAGATGGTTTGAATGAAGTTGATTGACCTGAATCATTAAAGAATTTACAACGTAATTGAATTGGTAAGACTATTGGTCATAAGATTAGTTTTCAAATTGTTGATAGTCAAGAAACCATTGAAGTCTTTACTAGTCGTATCGATACGCTTTATGGGGTAAGTTTCTTAGCTGTTGGTAAAGACCACCCTCTTGCTCAAAGAATAGCAGCTAAAAACGAAGCTGTACAAGCTTTCGTTGATGAATGTAATTGTAAGGCTGATCGTAATTTGCTAATGACTAATGAAAAACAAGGGATATTTCTTGACCTTTATGTAAAGCATCCATTAACCCAAGAAAAAATTCCAGTTTATTTAGCTGATTATGTTTTAAACAATGGTACTGGATGTATTATGGGAGTACCTGCTCATTGCAAAAATGATTATTGATTTGCTTCTAAATATCACCTTGATATTATTCCAGTAATTGCTACCAATGAACCATTACCTTATGAAAAGGATGGTAAGCATATCAATTCAAAAGAACTTAATGATTTAGATATTGCCGCAGCTTCTAACAAGGTTGTTACTTTATTACAAGAAGCTCATTGTGAAGTTTCTCCAATGACCACTTATAAATTACGAGATTGAATTTTTTCTCGTCAAAGATATTGAGGAGAACCATTCCCAGTATTATTTGATAAAGAACATCATATTCATTTGGATGAACATCTACCTTTATTATTACCAGAATGTGATGATTTCAAACCAGCTAATGATGGGCAATCTCCCTTAGCGAAGATTCCTAGTTTTATGGAAATTGAAATTGATGGGGTTAAATATCAAAGAGATTCTAATACAATGCCGCAATGAGCCGGTTCTTGTTGATATTACCTAGGTTATATTATGAAACAAAATGATGGTACTTATCTACCTTTAAACGATGCGCATACTTTTGAACTCTTTAAAAAATGATTACCAGTTGATATTTATATTGGTGGTCAAGAACATGCAGTGCTCCATTTATTATATGCAAGATTTTGACATCGTTTTCTTTATGACATCGGTGTTGTCCCAACCAAAGAACCTTTCTATAAAATTATTAATCAAGGAATGATTTTAGGAACAGATGGTCAAAAAATGTCAAAATCTAAAGGGAATGTCATTAACCCTACAGAAGTGTTAGCTTCCCATGGAGCGGATGCTTTAAGATTATATGAAATGTTTATGGGACCATTAACTGCCACCTTACCTTGAAGTGATGAAGGATTAAACGGAACTCGTAAATGGTTAGATAGAGTTTATCGTTATTATGCCACTCATGATAAAAAAGAAGTCTCTTATGAAGCTTTACCGACTGAATTTAAAGTAGCTTATCATAAATTTATTTTCCAATTTGAAAAGCACCTTGAAGAACAACAATTTAATTTAGCGATTAGTGAAATGATGATTTTTATGAATTATCTTTACAAAAGCGATGTGAGTTGTGAAATGGTAAAACAAAATTTCTTAATCTTACTTTCGCTTTTTGCCCCACACTTAGCAGAAGAGTTAAACCAAATGTTAGGGAATGAAAACTCTGTTTGTTTATTATCTTTCCCAAGCTATGATGAACAATATTTAAAAGCAGAAAAAGTTAATGTCCCTTTCCAAATCAATGGTAAGAATAAAACCATTTTATCTTTGGATAACAATTTAAGTGTGGATGAAATCGAAGCATACTTATCACAAAATGCGACTATTCAACAATGATTAAGTGATAAAATTATAATAAAAAAGGTAATTGTTCCCAATAAGATTATTAATTATTTGGTGAAGTAATAAAGGAGAGAAATATGTCATATAATGAAACCACAAAATTTTGTACGATTGAAGATGTGTTAGCAGATGATTGATATGCCATCTTAGAATGTCATCCACAATCAAGCCAGCAAGAAATTGAAGATGCTTATCGACGTTTAGCAAAAATGTACCACCCTGATAGAAATAAAGATCCGCAAGCTATTCAAATGTTTTATCGGATTAATGGTGCATATCAAATTTTATCAGATCGTGAAATTCGTGCTTACTATGATTATGAATCAGGAAATAAAGAAAAAAATGAAAGCTATCGTTTCCGTGCTAATAATGATATTGAAGAATTTAAAGAATATATTAATGATTTAACTGATGGAGCGATTGAAGCTGATGCTTATGGGGATAATTTGTGAGACCAAATTGCTAGTAAGTATGTGAAAAACAAATCGGAGTTTAACCGTCAATTAAATGTAGTGGGAACACTTGATTTACTAAAAACTGATTTAATGAATGGTACAAGAGCAGTCTTCCCTCTATACCGTTATAAAACATGTGGTGTATGTCGTGGGGTTGGTAAAATCGGGATTGACTATCGTGAAACCTGTTATAACTGTGATGGTTATGGAATGGAAGATGAAAGAATTTTCGTCTATGTTGAAATCCCTAAAAAATATGATAGTAAAAAATTATTAAAGGTAGCTGGTAGAGGGCACAAAATCCCAATGGGAACAGGTGATCTTATTCTTAAGATTAATCCTGTTAATAAAATTAATATGGCTTCAAAAATGTGTCATAAATTTTTAAGAAACAAAGGAATGAAGAGAAAAAATGGCTAGTCAAAACAAACGTGATTATTATGAAGTTTTAGGTATTAGTAAAAATGCGAGTAAGGATGAAATTAAAAAAGCCTTCCGAACTTTAGCAATGAAATACCACCCTGACCGTAATAAAGCTCCTGATGCTGAAGAAAAATTTAAAGAAATTAATGAAGCCTATGAAGTATTAAGTGATGACAAAAAACGAAAAACTTATGATACCTTTGGTCATGCTGGTTTAAATTCACAAGGATTTAGTTCAGAAAATATCAACCCTTTTGATATCTTTAATGAATTTTTTGGTGGTGGTAGTGGCACTAGTGAATTTGGTGGAGTAGAAGATATTTTTAGTTCTATCTTTGGTGATCAAGCTGGATTTACATTCCACGGTGGCAGAACCCATCGAGCTAACTATGATGATGAAGAAACTGATGATATTCATATTAAAACCAGAATTTCTTTTGCAAAATCATTACAAGGGGGAGAAGAAAAAATTTCCTTTACTAGAAGTACCACATGTGAACATTGTCATGGAAGTGGAGCGGAAAATCCTGATGACTTAATCACTTGTCCGCAATGTGAAGGAAAAGGGTTTAATATTATGCAAACTCGTGGTTTCTTTGGTACGAGTCAAGTACGGGCTGTTTGTGATAAATGTCACGGTAAGAAAAAGATTCCTAAAACTAAATGTACTCATTGTAGTGGTTCAGGTATTATTAAAGAAAAAATTAATGTGAATGTGAAAATTCCTGCAGGTGTGAGAAATGGAGAAAACCTTGTCGTTAATGGTAAGGGAAATAAAATTAACAACAAAACAGGTAATCTTTATATTTTAGTTTATATTGAACCTTCTAAATATTTCGAAAGAAATGGTAATGATTTATATACTATTGTCTATGTTGATCCGGTGACTGCGATTACTGGTGGAAAGATTAAAGTACCAACTCCTTATGGCGAAGTTGAATATGATTTATCACCAAATACGCAACAAGACGATAAAATTAAATTATTCAATCAAGGAGTAAAAACAGAAACTAAAACCAAATTCTTCAATAAGAATAGTGCCGGTAATTTAATTGGAGTAATTAAATATAAAATCCCTAAATATTCAAAGGATGAATTAAATCGCTTAAAAGAATTTAATCGTCCTCAGGATGAAGAAATTAAAAAATATAATGCTGATGTTTTAAAGGAGTTTAAGTAATATGTCAAGAATGAATGGTAACAACGCAAAAAAAAGATCTAACAGTAATGCTTATAAAAGAAATAAATCTCACCAAGCGAGAATTGCTTTTAATAATCCCCAACAACAATCTGCCCATACACCACACCCTAATACTAATGCTCCCTTAAATGATCATGAGTTTGCCCCACAAGAAGTGAATGAACCAGTAAATAATGCAACTGCTGATACATCAATGGACCAAACTCTTAAAGTGATTGAATTAGAAGCACTTAATGGAACACTGGAAAAGAAAGTTGCTAACTTAGAAGAAGTGAATCGTGAATTAAGAAAAGAAATTGAAAAATTAAATATTTCTTTCTTAGATAAGATTCAAGAAAAAGCTTCTCAAGCCCAAAAGCTTGTCAATGAAAAAATTGAGTTTTATGAAAAAAAGAAGAATGAAGAAGTGGCTACCATTAAATCATCAGTTTACGAAGAAGTAGCAAGTAATTTCCTTGATCCAATTATTCTTTTACAATCAATTGTTGAATCTTCCCCAAGTGATCCGGTTATTGCTAATTACCTTCAAGGTTTTAAAATGCTTTTAAACCAATTTGATGAAAAACTAGAAAATCTTGGTATTGATGAAATCAATGTCAATGTGGGTGATGAATTTAACGAATTATATATGGAAGCTTTTGATGTACTTGAAACTAATGAATATCCTCCAAACATTGTTGTCAAGGTTTTGAAAAAAGGCTTTGTGATGAATGAAACCAAAGTTTTAAAGCATACCATGGTAGTTGTTTCTAAAGCTTTAAGTAATATATAAAAAAATATGCCACGAGGGCATATTTTTTAATATACATAGATATCAGGAGAAGCTTTTAGACTAAATAATCCGTGATTATTTTGGCGCTCTTGGTTAGCCTTAGCATTCAATGATGAAGCCACTACATTTGTGGCTACAGTAATCACTGTACTAACCAATGTGATGATGGCAAAAATAGCTAATTCAGAAATCCCGCCCTTGGTAAGGGTTTTATGATTTTGTGATAATGGTGTCATTTAGAATACCATAATTCCTGAATGTTTCATATCTGATCCAAACTTAATATGAGTACCAGAAGTTTGGAAAGGATTGTAATTATTTTGGGGATTAGGATTATCTAAATAAATAGCTGTATTTACCATACTGAAGATATTGTCTATAGCTGAACCAATAGCAGCTGCACCAAAAGCAAGATTCATCGTTCTGGAATAAGACATCTTCTTAGCTCCTCCTTTACTAAAATACTTAGTATTGTCTGATATAACTTGCATATTGCTCCTTTCTGGAGGATTTGTTCCTCCACTATATGTAAGTGCTGTTTTTTTGTAAAATCACTAAAAAATTTTTATTTTTTTTACTAAATGATAGTTTTTGAAGCATTATTAAGGGATTTTACAGAAAGATATTTGTATTTTAGTAGGTGTTAAAGCTTAATTTCAAGGACTAATAAAAGTTTGGTTATATGATTTGTCTATTCAATTATGATAGATATCTAAAAGATGGGTTTTATAATTACTTCTTAACTAAATAAACAATCACTGCATAAAAGCCAAAGACAGTAGTGCAAATAATTGTAGTACCTCCAGTAGCAACTAAATTAACAAAATCTTCTGAACTAATTTCTATAGATAGTCTTTCAATTGTTGACAATGTTCTGATAGTACCTAACATATCATTATTATCTATATTAGCATCAATAAAATTATCAATTCTCGCAATAATATTTGGATCTTTTACTACTAACCCTCGATAACCTGAAGTGTATAAATTAATGTAATGCTGAATATCTATAGGTCCTTTAAATATAGGATTTAAATATTCATCTACAAACTTTAATTCAGGATTTTGTAATATATAATGGTAATCCCTCTTTATAAAACCAATATCAAGCAAAGTATCAGAATTATATCCACTTGATACACTATAAACAATCATAAGAATAGAACAAGTAATAATAACCAAAAAGAATAAAAAGTTGGATAAATGAAATCATTTATTTAGTTTGTATTTTAAAACGTTTGAACCTGTACAGAAGCACCAAATAATAGCAAGTCAATAAAGCACAGCTAAAATATAAATAATCATTGTAATTATTGTGAAAGGATTTAATCAAGTAGCAAGACTAATCGGAACATATCAATGTAAGGCATCTGTAATCGACAAAGCAGTAAATAATATTACTAGTAAAGTAACTGCTATCGTTATTCAATTAATTTTGTAGCTTCATATTGTTAACTTTTGTTTACGAACTTCTCGATCTGCTATAATTTCAGGTGTATCTTCAATTTCAAGTCAAACTGGTTGTGGTCTAATAACTCTTTTAAACCGAGTTATTGGTTCAAAAAATAAAGGAATGGGTGAAAGATTAAAAGTACTTTTAGTGTTCATTTTATTTTTTAGATTATACTTTTATCTTATCACTAATTTTATAAATTTTTAGGAACTGTAAACACTTATAGGAAAGAGTTTCGATTTTCTAAAAACACTAAAGATAAAATCTAATAACTAATATTAGGTATTAGTTGTTTAAATTATATAGATATGTCAAATTCAAATATTATAAGAGATGATTAAGTTAATCCTTTTTCTATAACAAAATATTATTTGATTTGTTCTACAGGTTTTCCATCAAATTTATTA
>JAHHTI010000080.1 GCA_020024735.1 Mycoplasmataceae bacterium
TTGGTTCTTCTGGCAAACATTTTAAGAATTCGTGAATCATATTTAGAAATGTATTGATTTTTGGCTTTTTTAGCATCGGCTGTATTACGGTCAGATTGGTAATAAACTCTACCGAAATAATCAAAAAGACTATCAACAATACCTTGTTCAGTATTTTCTTGATATTCAGTCACAACATCATAATTCTTTGGTAGAGCAAATTTTTCTACCGGTTTTAATTCAACTTGATTTTGATTAGTTTCTGTATTAGCCATGGATTATTCAATACCTTATAAAATATCATTATATATTATAACTTTAATTTTTCAAAAGTTTTAAATTTTGCTTTCCTTATTTAAGCGAAAATCCTTTATTAAAAAGGATTTTAGAACATTCCTAATCAAATTTTTTAGTTTTTAGAATTTGTTCTTTTTCTTCTAAAGCTTCAAAGAATAACTCTTCTAAAGCATTTAGTTTAGAACGTTTTTTGATTTTTAATTCAATCATTTTTTTCTTTCTTTCAGCATCACTTAATTTTTCATTATTGTTAATTTCCATTTCTTCTAAATCAAATGCTTGCACATCAATTAATTTATGAGTAGGTTCAAATTTTTCAGTTTTCACAGTTCTTACAGGAGCTTCCCTTTTGGCTTTATTTAAGAATTCTTGAGTTAAATTTTCACTATAAGGATTAGCGTAAGTTTCGGCATCTGATAAGTAATTTGAAGAGACTAATTTATTATCATTGTTTTTCTTTTTGTTGAATGATCAGAATTTCTTCTTTTCGTTCTTTGGCATATATTCAATATCACTAGCTGTGGAAATTTTCTTGGTTAATTCATCGGGATTATATGATTTTGTTCTAATTGGTTCATAATTATTAACTTCAATTTCTTTGGTTTTATTTAAAGGATGAGTATTGTCATCAAGGTCTAATGCATCAATATCTAAATTTTCATCAAAGATCATTTTAGTGATACCAACTTTTTTCACATTAACTGGTTTATTCATTCTTTCTTCATTTAATGATTGGTCAAGAGCTGGGGCATAGTAAGGGTCGTGTTTGCCTGTTGGGTCGTATTTAATAATGATGGCATTACTACGACTTAGATTTTCATAAACCTTAGCTTGTAAAGCCACTGCTAAATTGACAAATTCTGGTGAATTGATTTCATCTTGTAATTGTTTTCTTTGATGATAAATATCAATTAATTGTTGAATATCAATATTTTGGTCATAATCCATTAATCTCACAGTCTTGGTAACATTGGCTTGGATGTTCGCTTGGATATTGGCATTATTCACAATATCTTCTTGTTGATGACGTTTTTCATTAATAATATTTTCTAATTCATCATCCAAAGCTTGGGTTGGGGTTGGTTGATGTGATTTTAATGATTTAGTAATTAAAGATTCTACGAATTTCTTTTCATTCTTACGAGCATCATTATGAGCGTTTTTATCTTCTTCCATTTGGTAAATTTTTTCTAACAAATCATTGGCAAAGTCATAAGTCTTTGGTTGCATATTAACTTCATTGCTTAAGACTTGTGCTTCTTGAACAATTAACACATCAGATTCCACGACACTATTAGAAAGGTTAATTCCTCTTTGACATAGGATATTAATCGTATTCTTGTCATTAGTAGAAATAATTAATGTAATGTGATATGTTTGTAAATAATTTTTAATGTATTCTAAAGCCGCTGATTGCATTAAAGTTGTACCAGGAATAGATAATGACTTTAAAATCACGATTTGGGGTTTAATCATCAATAATAAGTAGGTTTTTAATAATTGTTTTTCTTCAGGAGTTAACTCAATCACACTTTTTGATAGGAATTGATCAATCATTAAAAGCTTTAGCATTTCTTCTGATTCCACTTTGGGAATTTCATAATTGGTTGATAACGCTTTTAGAATATTAATCACAATAATATCCTTTTCTAAAATTTCATCAAAAGTATTGTAGCCAAGAAAGAACTTATTACTCTTGTCATTAAAAAATTCCACTGTTCCTTTTTGTGGCAAAATGTGTTTGGCAATAATATCTAATAACAAATGACAAGTATCAATATGGTTATCATCTGCATAAATTACAGTATTTTGAAATTGATAAAAGGTTAGATTAACATTTGTTAAAATCTTTTCTCCTCTGTATTCTTGATTAATATCTGTTAATTTAATTAATTGTTTCATTGCAAACTCCTATAAATTATCGATTTCACTAAAAATAATGGCTTTTAGTTTATTAGCATTTTCCTCACTACAATAAGTATGAATAATTAATAAGTAATTCTTAATAATCGTATCATCCTTTTCAAAATTATATTTTTTCACTAACTCGTTTAAGAAAATAGCAATTGCTTTAAAGGTAATTAAAACAAATGGTCTTCCGGTATTTAAACTTTCATTAATGGATGCGATGGTTGTTTCATAAATCCGTTTATATTTAATAATCCCACCATTTAATTCGTTGATGTAACGCAAATAAAAATTAGACATATAGTAAATTAACATCAAATTAAGCACTGGTTTCTTTGCTTGCATTGTTTGTGGTTCACTCACAAATCATTTGTGCAAATCATTAAAAGCTAAACATAAATTTTCTAAATTTCAGACAGTGTTTCGCACATTCACACTATCATCAATTTTTCAAGAAAACTTAATATCATTATCAATGGCAAAATCATTATTACTAATGTCTTGTAATAAAATATTGAATAATTGATTTAACTCTTCAAGATTTAAATAATGAATACTTTGTTTAAAGAAACTAGGTTCATGTACTTGTTCTAAATCATTAATCTTAATATTGTTTTTTCTTAACAAGACAATATAGTCTGCTAAAACATAAAATATTTCCACCAACACATGATCTTGATTAAGTACTAACTTAGTTTCACTAATGGTAGTAAACTGTAAAACCAATTCGTTAATTTGGACTTTTTTTCAACGGTCAAGAGTGACTTCATCATCAATGAGATGACTTTTTTCATCTCTTAATTTATTGGTATTCAAAACCTTAATTGTTTTTTCTATAAATTTATAAACTATTTCATGAAAGGTCGCATCAATGTGGATGTTCCATTCATCATAGATTTGTTTATTGTACATATTAAGGCCTCAAAATAATTATACTATAAACTATTTCATTACACTTTTAACTAATGCTTTAAATTCTTCAGGTTGATTAATAGCTAATTCAGAAAGCATTTTTCGATTAATGTTAATATTATGCTTCTTTAATTGGTTCATAAAAGCAGAGTATGTATAACCTTCAGCTCTTACGGCAGCATTAATTCTAGCAATTCATAATTTTCTAAAATCACTTTTTTTAGTTCTTCTATCAGCATAAGCATAAGTAGATGCTCTTACTACTGTTTGCTTTGCAATTCTAAAAGAGGTGTTTCTTGTTCCTCATGAACCTTCTGCTTGTTCTAATCATTTTTTTCTTCTTTGTCTAGTGACACTTCCACCTTTTACTCTCATAAAATTCTCCTTCTCAATTATTTATAAATTAAAGACATTGATCATATCTTTTGATATCTGATTTTGAAACTAAACCGTCTTTTCTTAAATGTCTTTTAGCTTTAGTTGTTGAACCAATCGCCATATGAGAACGGTAAGCATGTTTTCTTTTTAATTTACCAGATTTAGTTGTTTTAAATCTTTTAACTGCAGATTTTTTAGTTTTATATTTCATAAAATCTCCTTATTATTTTTTATTCGGTACAATGATACTTTCGTAGCGAAAATCATTTGTTTTTTTACGGTCTTGAATTAACTTCCCTTTATCTTCCAACATTCCAATAAATTTTTCGTGTACACCATCAATAAATTCAATTTTAGTAGCCAATCTTCCACGCGCTAAAATCACAAATAAAACACGGTTACCATCATCTAATCATTTTTTGGCATTAGTGGCTCTCACTTGTAAATCATGATCACCAATTAAAGGTTTGATTTTGATTTCTTTAACCTTCACCACAGTTTGGTTCTTTTTGTTTTGTTTTTGTTTTCTTTTTTGTTCGTATTTAAATTTACTATAATCAAGAATCTTGGTAATAGGAATTGATCCTTTGTTAGAAATTAATACTAAATCAAGATTTTTGTGATTAGCCATTTCTAAAGCTTTACTGGTAGGCATTTCTCCTAGATTTGCCCCAGTGTCATCCACTACCACTACTTTGGGAAATTTGATTTGTTCATTGATAGGGATTTGGTTATTTTTATTGTTTGTTTGGTTATTGTTATTCACTTATACCTACTTTTTTTCGTATAAAGATAAAAGTGCTAAAAGTTGATTAATTTTAATCTTTACTCTTAGCACTTTTGATGATTAAGCATTTACCTATATTAACAAAATAATATCAGGTGAGTAAAAACTACTTTCTTTATACGTGGATATTATAGCATAAACATTTAATTAATAACGATAATAATC
>JAHHTI010000081.1 GCA_020024735.1 Mycoplasmataceae bacterium
TCCATTTATTGCCAAACTCTTTGGTAAGAAAATAAATATGCGTTTAGTCTATTGTATTGGGATTACCATTGCTATTCTTGGATTTGTGGGTTCTTCAATTAACTCATTAATAACCAGATCTCTAGGTCATGCTCCTAATAAGGTAGTTGTTTCTACCATTCTATGAATTTCGAATATTATTTCACAAATTGGGGTAATGATATTTTCTGGTTTAGGAGTTAATAACTTAATTTCTCGTTGATGACCTGCAGAAAAAAGAGGAGTGGCTTTAGGAATTGCTTTTGCTGGTGGGTCAATTGGAAATATTTGAATGCAACAAGTAGTTGGTGCATTATCTAAGGTTTTTGGGAATGTTGCGATGAATAGTGGGAACTATGATCCTTTAGGACATCAATATGCAACATATATGATTATGGGAGTGATTGGTTTAGTTGGTGGTCTTTTAGTAGCTTTATTTATTTGTCGAAAACCTCTTCCACCAATTGACTTCTTAAAAGAAACCAGTCAAGATTCACAAGTGGTGTTTAATAACACTATTCCTAAAGAAGTAACTCCTTTATCAACTAGAAAATATCCCATTTATTGAATCTTATGTATTGGTTATTTAATTTTACAAATGGGTACAATTCACGCTGCCTTTAATGGTTCTTTTATTGGGAATGCTTTATGTGTGGCTAATAAGTCATTCCATGGTGGATATACCAATATTATGGCGCTTGGTGGAACGCTATTTGGTATCTCATGTTTAATTGGTAATGTAAGTGGGGGATTTATTAATGATAAGTTAGGTCCGGTGAAATCTATCTTCTTAGCTGGTTTAACCCAATGTCTTGCTATCTTCTGTTTACTTTATTCGGTAAAAACTCCAGAACTAGTGTTCTTATATTTTGTCTTAGCTGGTTTAAGTGTTTATATTTATACTTCTACTCCTGCCTTTATTAGTGGACGATTATATGGGGCTGGTCAATCTAATAACCATATGGCAATCCTAGGTTTATTTATTGCAATGGGATATGCGATTATTAACTCCATCACTGGTTCAATTATTGGAAGTACTGATTCTATTAAGGATGCTGCTGGTAATTTTATCAGATTCGAAAATCCAACGACTTTATTTGGACAAACTGTTTCTGGTAACTGATTAGCATGAGGAGTAACTGCCATCTGTTGTATGGGTGTAGGAACAATTATTGTGGTTACCTGCTGTAAGATTATTTTAGGTAAAGGTATTAAAGGATTACTAGAATTCTCACCTTCTAAATATACATATTTAATTGCTTTTAAACATAATATGAGTTTAAAGTGAAACTTTATAAGAATTATGCTAACTGGAAAAGATTATCGTGTTAACAATGAAAAAAGAAACGAAAAAATTAAAAATAAGAAAGCTAATGATACCTATTATCAAGTAATAAATAAATATCATGCAGTTTTAGCTAATATCTCTAACTCTCAGGGATTAAGTGAACAAGAACTAACAGTCCTAACAAATATCATTTACTTTAAGCGTATTGAAAAAGATAAATTAGGCTTGATAGCAAAAATTGATAATGTGGAAAATGTTATTCATGATTTAATTACCAAGGATTTGATCACTGAAAAAACATTTGGGATATTAGGTTCATATCTAACTTTATCAGAAAATGGTAATCAAGTATTTAGTGAAACTATTAATCAATTAAATCATCAATTTATTAAGATTGATAAAAATGCTAATTTAATGATTAATAACCTCGCTAAGCTAGATGCTAAAAATACAGCTAAAGTGGCAAAATTCAATACCAAGATTTCTACTTTACAAAATGCTCCTACCCACAACGAAAAACAACAATCTTTAACGGAAAAATCAGCAAAACTAGTTGCTAAATATACAGCATTAAGAGCAAGTAAAGTTGCTAACGCCAAAGATGTATGAATGCAATATCAATATGATTATGAATATTCAGAAAAGATTCTTTTAGCGCAAGCATTAGTTCATAAATTAGCCGATGATAAAGAAAACAAAATTAAAGCTCTTAATAAGAAAATTCAAACCACTAATTTTGTTACTAACTTTAACAAAAAGCAAGAACTTGAAGGGAACTATTTATTACTAAATTATTACAACGATACTTTAGGTGCATATGATGCATTATTAAGTAAAAAAATTGATGATAAATTAGAATTACGATCCGAAAGCCTAAATAACAATAAGAAGAAAATTGAAAACAAATTAGTTAAGCTTGAACAAAAAAGAGCCAAACTGGATGAACAATTCAAATCAGTGGAAGCTATCCATAATTAATTTTGTCCTATATTATTATGAGCAATTAACATTTGCTGAAAAATCTAATGTATAATGGAAGTAGAGTGGTCTTTATATTAACCACTCAATTAAGTAAAAAAAGAAGGAATAATCTATGTGTACAGCATTAACATTAAAAGCAAAAGATAAACACTTATTTGGAAGAAATATGGATATTGAAACATCTTTCGGACAAAGTGTGGTCATTACTCCAAGAGATTATCAATGAGATTTTAAATTTGTAAAACCTCAAAAAATGCAATATGCTACCATTGGGATGGGATTTAATTTACCATTAAATGGTAAAACTTACCCTTTATATGCAGAATGTGCAAATGAAAAAGGCTTAGCAATGGCAGGGTTAAATTTCCCACATACTGCACATTATGAAAAACCCACTAATAATAGTGATGCTATTCAATTAGCTCCTTATGAATTAACACCTTATATTCTATGTAACTTCACAACTGTTAAAGAAGTTAGAGAATGATTAAAAAAGAATGATATCAAGATTGTGAATGAACCTATTACTCCGCAATTACCAGTTGTTCCCTTACATTTTATTATTGCTGATAAGAATGATGATTGTATTGTAGTTGAACCTACAACTGAAGGCATTAAAATCTATGATAATAAATTAGGTATTATGAGTAACAACCCTACTTTTGATTGACATTTACAAAATTTAGCTTTCTACCAAAATTTAGGGGTTAGTCAAAAAGAAGAATCTAATTGAAATGGAATTGAAATCGCACCTTTTGGAGAAGGTTTTGCATCGGTTGGATTACCTGGAGATTGAACACCACCAGCAAGATTTATTAGAACTGCTTTCTTAAAGGTTTGTAGTGATCAATGTATTGATAGCTATGAAAAAGGTATCTCACAATTCTTCCATATTTTAGACAACGTGGCTATGGTAGAAGGATCAATTAGAATTCCTAATCAATTCAAAAAAGATGGTCCATTACTTAATGAACTAACATTATATTCATCTGCGATTGATTTAGAAGATGGCATTTATTATTATAAAACTTACTATAACAACCAAATTAATGCCATTGATATGCATTGTGAACAATTAGATGGTAATACACCTATTAGTTATCCTTTTGCTAATAAACAAGCAATTCTTTATATTAATAAATAAAGGTATTTGAGTATATAAGCAATATTTGAAAGAAAGATGAATTCTCATCATTTAAATGATGAATAGGATATATTATGTTATCTACTAGTTTAAGAATCTTTCCTTTAATATTTTTCAATAGTTTCTAGTAACTTATTGACATTAGTATCATTAATCATAAAAGCTAAATAATGAGGAATGGTTAATTTATTATCAACAAAACCCACATTAGCATCCTTGATTTTAATGGAAAATAAAATATCATCATTAAAAGTCTTAATTAATGCTTTTAATGATTTGGAATTACCATCTTTAGCCTTGACTTCAATTGGTACTACTTTCATTTTAAATTGTGTTAAAAAATCAATTTCATATTGTTTATAGTAGTGCAATAAAGGTAAAGCATTTTTCACAAATGCATCAGCAATGATGTTTTCATAAATATACCCTTTATATAAACCAATTTTTCCGGTATGAATGGAAACAGCTACATCACGGTGTAATAAAGCCATTAGTAACCCAATATCATTCATATAGATTTTAAAACTATTATCAATCTTAAATCCTTCTAAAGGGAACGCAATGTTAGAAACATTGTAGTTAAGTGAAATTAATCCCGCTTGTTCTAATCACTTAATACTAGTTTCATAATCTCGAATCGTGGTATTTGCTTTTACTTCCTTAAATTTAAATCTTTTATTTTCTTTGGCTAATTGATGAGGAATACTTTCAAATACTAAATTAATCTTATTAAGTTCCGAGTTATTTACATAGGACTTTTCATTTTGATCTAAGTGTTTTCCAAAGTCAGCCTTATATGATTCAATAATATCTCTTTGAACTTCTCTTACTTGATTAAAATCATTAGTATTAACAAAAGTTTTAATAGCTTCTGGCATCCCACCAATACAGATATAGTTTTTAAATAA
>JAHHTI010000082.1 GCA_020024735.1 Mycoplasmataceae bacterium
GCCATAAAAGTTTTTTTAATATATGGATAATCTTCATTATCATAAAAAGCAGCACGAGAGTTTTCTGCAAGTGCTTCAGGAGTAACTTTTAATGGAACATATGCTCTTTTGATTTCTGGATATTCAATCTTCTTTTTAGCCATAATTACTCTCCTTCTCTTACTTTACGAATTTAATTGCCATCACACAATTCTTTTTATTATTCTAACACAACCATTTTAATATTGAGATTTCTCTAAAGAAGTTGCAAACTTAATGTTGTTTATCTCTTAAATTATTTATTGTAGAAGTTATTACAATACAAAATAAGTAATTAGTATTTTTAACTCTTAATCATTTGATTATTCATTGTAATCATTAACAAATATTGAATATTAATAATATAATTATTAATAATTATGATTTTAAAAGAAATAGAAGTAGAAGACCTTATTAGTAATGTATTAGAAGAAATTGGATATGAAAAACCAGATAGATTTAATGAAAATGATCTACAACAAGTTATTAATTATGAACTATTAAAGAAATCATTAATTAAAATTAACCCTAATTTAGACCAAGAATACGTTGATTTAGCCATTTCTAAAATCAAAAGATTGAACTGTACTAATGCTATTGAAGGAAATGTTAAAACATTAGAATGATTAAAATCAGGAATTCCAATTAAAGTGGAAAAATTATCTAACAGAGAAATGCCAGTAAAACTAATCGATTATAGAAACATTAATAACAATACTTTTCAATACATACGACAAATGGAAATTGTAGAGCACCAAAAGAAACAAATTCCAGATATTATTGTATACATCAATGGATTACCATTATCAATTATTGAACTAAAAGCTCCAGAAGCATTAGAAACCTTAGAAGATGCATATAATCAAGTTAAGAATTATGCACATAGTCACCTAAATTTAATGTATTGAAATGTTTTCTCACTAGTATCTAATGCATTCTTTACTAAATATGGTGCTGTTACATCTGACTTTTCCCATTGATACTCTTGAAAGAAAATTAATATTGATGAAGCAATTGAACAAGATATTGATTATCAAGACAACCAAAATGGTGCATTGAATAACTATCACAAGAATATTGTAGGAATCTATACTAAGGAAACTTTACTAAATCTAATCCAACATTATGTTTTTATTGCTAACTCAGGACATAAACAAATTAAATACATACCTGCTTATCACCAATATTTTGCTGTTGAAAAAGCTATTAAGTCAATTCAAAAAGCTAAATATGGCCAAGGTGGAGTTGTATGACATACTCAAGGTTCTGGAAAATCAGTTACTATGTTATTCTTAGCTGCAAGAATTAGATCTAGTTTTGATAAGAACTTTAAAATCATATATGTTACAGATAGAAATGAATTAGATGATCAATTATATAAAAGATTCTGTGAAGCTTCTGCCACATATTTATATCTAGAACCAAAAAAAATTGATTCTAGAACAGGTCTGAAAGAAATATTATCAGATGATGATGATTTTGGAATCTATATGACTACTATTCAAAAATTTACTGAAGATACTAATGTGTTATCTAAAAAGGATAATGTCATAATTATTGCTGACGAAGCACATAGATCACATAATAATATTGAAACTGATTATGTTGTTAAAGAAAATGAAATTATTGAAAAAGAAGGATATGCAAAATATATCCGTGATGCTTTCCCTAATGCTATCTTTATTGGATTTACTGGAACTCCTTTAAGAGGTGATAAGAAAACAACTGATATTTTTGGTGATTATATTGATACTTACACTATGAATCAAGCAGTATTAGATAACTCCACTGTGCCTATTCAATATGAAAAGAGACGACTACAAATTCTTATTGATAAATATAAATTATGTGACTTGGATGAAATCTATAGAAATGAAATAGATGACAGTGGTTCAGAATATTTAGATGTTGCTAGACATGAATATATTAAGAAAAAATTAATGACAATGGCTAATTTACTATCTGGTGAAGATATTATTGAAAATATTGTAAGAGATTTCTGAGCACACTATGATGAAAGAAAAAGAGCATTAAATGGAAAGGCAATGTTCGTTGCTTTTAATCGTCAAATTGCATTCTCTATCTACAAAGAGATGATTAAACAAAGACCGGATTGAGAAAGCAAAATCAAATTAGTTATGACAGGTTCTAACAAAGATTCTCCTGAAATGGCAGCGCTTATTCCAAATGATGAAGAAAAAAGAAAACTTGCAATTGAATTTAAAAAACCTGACTCATCCATAAAAATTGCGATTGTAGTTGATATGTGACTAACAGGATTTGATGTACCTGATTTAGATACTCTATATTTATTTAAAGTTATTAAATGACATAACTTAATGCAAACCATAGCAAGGGTTAATCGTACCTATAGAGATGGAGACAAAATCAAGGAAGATGGTTTAGTAGTAGATTATATTGGAATTTGAAGATATATTGCTGAAGCATTAAAGGATTATGCAAGTGATAGTAAGAAGTCATTTGATATAGAAGAAGTTAAAAAAGCAGTTATTGATAAGAATATGGTTATCTACAAAAAGTTTTTTGATGGTAAAGAATTTGTTAAAGAATGAATTACAAATGACAAAAGCCAACGTTTTAATGCAATGATTAATTGCGCAAACATAATTATGTCATTAGATAAGAAGGATAAAGATTTCTTCTTTAATGTTGTATCAAGAATCTCTAGATGATACAAGTTGTGCTCTCAATCGCTTGAACCTAAAGATAAACTTGAAGCACAATTGTATATCTTAATTAAGAACTTTATCAGAACTCAAAATGTTGAATATGCTGTGGATGTGCAAAAAACTATAGATAGATTAAGAGAAAAGATGGATGAAATTATCCTTACTGGTGATATTGAAATTAGCACAATCAAATTAGAAACAAGAAAAGATATAGCATACATTTCTAATTTATTAGAAAAGGAAATGAAATTAATTAAAGATGGAGCTACCCCAGATGCAATTAGATTAAAAGCACTGGAAAATGAATTGAAAAGTGAGATTAAAAATTTCTCAAAAAAGAGTCCTTTAAAAGCTCAAACTTTGGCTGAAAGTTTAAAAAAACTGGTTGAAAGATATGATGCAGATAAAAATCTTGATGAATTTATGAGTGGTTTATTTGAGATGAGTAAATGTATTATCAAGGAAACAAATGAACTTGATGCTATAGGGGGAGATCCAGAACTACAAGCATTCTATTCCATTCTTGCAGATGAAAGATTTGAATTACAAAATAGAAACTCTGAAGTATTAAGACAAATTGCTTATGAAGTAATGGATAAGGTTAAAGAATTAATTACTCCTCAATGATGGACTAATCCACGTTTAAGAGATAAAATATCTAGTGAAATTAAAAAACTTCTATTAACAAAATACAACTATCCGCCTGATAGTGCTACCAAAGTATCTAAAATATTAATAGATGAATTAAATGGACTAATCAGTGAAAACAAAGATTACTTTATTAAGGAGGAAGATAAATAATGGCAGAAAAAATAACTATAAAAGATTTAGAAAGTAAATTATGAAATGCAGCTGATGCATTAAGAGGTAATTTGAGTGCAGAAAATTATATGCATGTCGTTTTAGGAATTATTACTCTTAAATACATTAATGATAAAAATGAATTAGCAGTTAAAGAACTTGTAAGTGAAGGATTTAAAGAAGATATTATTGATGCAACTGATTTAAGAGCTAAAAGTGCCTTTGTTGTTCCTGAACAAGCTAAATGAAGTAATATTCTAAAAAAAGTTGGAACAAGTGAAATTGGATTAGCTATTGATGATGCTATTGTGGCTCTAGGAGAAGCAAACTCTGAATTAAAGGGATTATTCGATACTTCCTATAATGATCCTGCTATTGATAAAATGAAATTAGGAGAAGTAGTTAAAATCTTCCAGTCAGAAAACCTAAGTGAACATGGTGAAGATATCTTAGGTAGAATCTATGAATATTTCTTAGGTAACTTCTTCTTAAAAAGAGGACAAAAAGGTGGAGAATTCTATACTCCAAAATCAATTGTAAAATTAATTACTATGTTTCTTGAACCTACTAAAGGTAAAATCTATGACCCTTGTTGTGGATCTGGTGGAATGTTAGTACAAGCTAAACAACATATTATTGAATTAGGCCAAAGTATTGATAACATTACTGTATATGGACAGGAATATAACAATACAACTTGAAAATTAGCTAAGTTAAACTTATTACTAAATGGATTATCTATTTTTAACTCAAATGAGGCAGGCCAACTAGAAGGTGCTCTAGGTGAGGAATCAGCTGATACATTTACTAATGA
>JAHHTI010000083.1 GCA_020024735.1 Mycoplasmataceae bacterium
GGTGGACTTTATACCTATCAAGATAAATATGAAGCTACTACCTATAGTAGCAAATCTAATGGTGAATCAACAGTCACCTTTGAAAGAAAAAGACGAACAATTTGATAATTATTGAGCCATCTTTTTTAAAGCACTAGCAGCTGCTTCTTGCTCAGCATCCTTAAAAGATGCTCCTTGACCTTCACCATATTTCAAGTCGTCAAATCATACTTCAACAATTTTAATCTTGGCATTGTCATCTGTCTTTTTAACATACTTAGGTGGATGTGATCCTTTCGATTGTAAATATTCTTGTAAAAGAGTTTTAAAGTCCTTAGTATTAAATTCTTCTGAGTGATAATGTTTAATTAAAGTGTTTTGTAAAATTTGAACAACTTTCTTAATTCCTTGGTCACGTGCTATCGCTCCCATTAAAGATTCAAAAACATCTTCATATATCGATTCATTACTAACATTATTTTTTGCACCATTTCCCATAATAATATATTCATCTAAATGTAATTCTTTACAACATTTAGCTAAGGTTTCTTTTTTTACCAAATTACTCCGTGCTCTACTTAAAGCTCCTTCATCAAATTGTTTTTCATAATGGAAAAGATGATTAGTTACCACTCAATCAATGGCGGCATCACCTAAAAACTCTAAACGTTCGTAGTTATAATTTAAATTATTTTCATTAGCATATGATTTATGTGTCAAAGCTTCAACATAAATGGATAAATTTTTAGGATTGCTAATTCCTAAGGTGGCTAAAAATTTCTTTAAATTAAGATTATAGTTTTTCGATGGTAAATTATTTGTCTTCATGTGGTTTAAATTCCTTTTTAATTTTGTTTAATAAATCAAAGTCAATCGATTCCTTCAACATTCTTAGTGCACTATAAAATTGTTTTTGGTCAGCAGAACCGTGAGTCTTCACTGCTATCTTATTCACTCCTAGTACAAAAGCTCCAGCATTGTTTTTATAGTCAAACTTCTTTTTTAATGATAACAGAATAGGCAAGGCTAATAAGAAAGCCAATCAATGGTATCATTTCTTGTACTTTGATAATAAAAAGTTAGTTAATCATTTAGCTGTACCTTCAGTTGATTTTAATACTAAATTACCACCATAACCATCAGTTACCGCTACATCGCAGATACCATTTAATAAATCCTTAGGTTCAATAAAACCAATATAGTTAATATTAGTATCTTGTCTAAGAGCATTGTCTGCTTCTTGATGACGAGTAAAGCCTTTATGTTTTTCTGTACCAATATTAATTAAACCAATACGTGGTGTTTGAATACCGCGTGCTTGAGCAGCAATATTTCCCATCTTGGCAAATTGGTATAAGTCTTCTCCTTCACATTCAATAGAAGCACCAACATCTAGTAGATTGAACCCATTCCCTTTTAAAGTAGGTACAAAGGGCATAAAGCCTACTTTATTAACACCTTCAATTAAACCAAATTTTTGATATGTTAAAAAAACATAGATGGCAGAATTCCCTGCACTTAAAACTCCATCAGCTAATTTTTCATTCACTAATGCAATTGCTCTTTCCATACTACTATTTTTCTTAGTACGCAAACTAAGAATAGTGTCATCTTGAGTTATTACCTCTTTTGTATGTTCAATCATAAATTTATCTTCAGGACACAAACAAGGCTTAATTTGAGTTTCATCACCTACTAGAATAATTTCAATATCCGGGTTTTTTTGAACAAACTTACGGCAAGCTTTAACCGCTTCGTTAATATCATTTTCAAAACCCATTACATCAACAGCAATTTTCATAAGAACCAAATAATAAATTTATTATATATTAAATATATAAATGTCATGGTATTTTTTCATTTATTGATAGTGGTGTAGATAAATGGTATAATATGAAATATATAATTGAGGTATTTATATGTTTGATGACAAAACTAATATTAGTACTCCTGAAGTTACTCCAACTGAAAAATTAGAAACTCCTACAACAACACCTGAACCTGTAGTTGCTGAAACACCAGCTCCCCAAGGTTACTCTCCAACTCCTAATGGTCCAATGGGCCCTGCAGCAGTTGGTGGACCTGTTCAATTAGAACGTGATGAAGATGGTTATATTATTTTCCCAAAAGAACCTTTTCAAGAAGTTAGTTCAGGTTCAAGTAGTATCAATGTATGATTAACTCAAAATACCAATAACTTTGTTCCTTGTAAATCTGTATATGACAATAGAAAAGTAACATATGATAAATTCTTGGCTGAATTAACATATGATTTATTTGATTTAATTTTAAAAACTAATCTTTTGAAAACTAAAGCTGTTGTCAATAAAATTAAAAAACAACTAGTTTATATTTTAGTTTCTACTAAAGATTTACCAGACATTGATAGAGATTTAATTTTCAATACAACTTTAAGAGTGATTGATTTCTTAAAGACTGTTGTGTATTATCCAGAAACTGATAAGATTAACGAAGAAGTTATTGTATATCTTCCAATGCTAAAAGAAATTGCAATGGCTTTTAAGAGTTTCTTATCTAAGAATAGATAATTTCTCTAGATTATTTCATATAGGATAAATTAATATAATTTGTAGCTTTTTGCAGCTTTTTATACGATTGGTATGTTAAAATTTTAATATGAAAAAAAATACTAAACTTATTTTGAAAGTATTATTTTGTACTAGTATTTTAATATTACCTTTTTCATCACAACAAGTTTATGCAATATGCACTACTAATAAAAACAAAAACAATATAAATAATCCAGTAAATAATCCAATAAATAACCCAGTCAACAATGAATTAGATGATCCAATTAGTGAACCTGTTAACTTTAATGAATATGATGAAAGAGTTCTACTTTCTAATAAATTATCATTTTCTTCTAATGAAGATATAAAAAAATATTTTATTAATCTTAATGAAAAAAACAATATTATTAGCTATCATGGTAGTGCAAAAGTTAATGTAAATGTAGATTCATATCAACAAAAAAATCAATTAAGTTATACAGAACCTACTAGTTCTATTGATTTTAAATATAATCGTGTAGGTTACATAAATTTCAATTTACCTTCACAAGAAATTGCTAATACTATTTATAATTTCCTTTTAACTAAAGGTTTCAATTTAGAGCAATTGTTTTTTGATATATTAAATACATCATCAACAAATAGTTGATCATATAATGTTTCTGAATGAAGTGCAACAGCAAAAAAAAGATTTATGGGAACAATTGTAGTAGTTCCAATGTGAGCTGGAAAAGTTAATACTACTCATGCAGCAAAAACATATACTTCATGAGATAATCCTACATTCACAAAAATAAGAAATTTTGCTACTCCACTAATCACTGAAACACTTAATTTGCTTTCAGCAAGAGATATATATATTATTTTATCTAAAGTCTTCAAAACAAATGTTAGTGAAACAGATGCTAACGCATTAAAAAAATTGTTTATTGTATTTGTAAATCTTTTAAACAAAGGATTTGATAAATTATCTACTAATATTCTTCCTATTGCTTTTGTAGATGGAGATGAGCAAAGTAACAATGATATAGATAGAGAAGAACAAAGTAACAATGATATAGATGGAGACGAACAAAGTAACAATGATATTAGTAAAATGGAATATATTGATTTTGGAAATGTTAAGTGTATTGCTAATTATGAAAATAAAGTAAAAATTAAATCTAATAATTTTTCTCCTATTGTAGATTATGTTGAAGAAACTCATTGTTTAGGTGCTACTTGTTCTCACAATCTTAGAAATCTTGTAGACGTTATTAAATCATCTTTTAATGATTTGGTTGCTAAACATTTTTTGAATTATAAATCATTTTTATGAAAAAGTTTTATTGCTACCATTTATCCTTTGGTTGCAACTATTGCATATTCAGTTTCATACCACAATTCTGCAATAGGAAATGTTTTAAAGATTATTGATGTCTTTACTAAAATACTTGCAAAAAATAATTTCTTTCATAGAGTATTAGATTTTATCAATAATAACAAAAAAGAAATTTTAATTAATTACACTGGAGAACTTGAAAAACATGGTATTCAATTAGGTAAATGTGGAAATTTAGTTTCAGGTATTGAAATTAAGTCTAGCGAAAACATAGTAACACTTGAAACAGAAGAACCATATATTTTATATAATGAATTATCACAGAATAATTTATATGATAAATTAGTTACTGAAGGAAATTATAATATGAATACACTTCATTGTATTGTTGAAATGAGTAATTATCAAAAATTATATGATTACATTTTAACATCAAAATTACCATCATCGGTAAAATGAATAC
>JAHHTI010000084.1 GCA_020024735.1 Mycoplasmataceae bacterium
AACATCTAAATCATTTAGCTTAGAAATGTATTTTGTAATGGTTTCTCTATCTAACTCATTATTTATATCTGATTCCACAGTAGAATAATTAATTTGAGAACCAATTAATCTTGCCAGTGAAGTAAGAATTGCTTTAAATTGTTTTTTATTATTTCTAAAACTGTAATTTTTATAATAGTCAGAATTAATTAAGCTGTTAATATATGTGGTCACTAAAATGCTTGATGAATCTAAATTCTTGGCATAAATTTCTGGCCATCCTCCTTTAATTAACAAGTTATTTACAAATTTACAATCATATGGATTTTCTATTGGTTTATATGTAGGGTTACTAATAAGTTTTTTTAATGAAACAGAGTGGTCATCATCTAAATTTAGAATTTCAGCAAAGGTTAATGTTGTTAATTTCAATTCCCCAATTCTACCAGCACCTGAATGTCTAACTTCTTCAAATTGAACCGGCTTACTAGAACCTGTTAATATATATAAACCTTGATTAACCCCATTTAATCCAATATCTATTTGATTTCGAACTAAATTTCATATATGTGGATAGTCTTGTCACTCATCTATTAATCTCGGTATGTCTCCGTTTAACAAAATTTCACTGGAAAGGGATTTTATTTGTTCTGCAGTTTTATCTTGAAAATTTATTGATGAGTTACATATCTTATTAGAGAGATATGTCTTTCCACATCATTTAGGACCAGAAAGCAACACACCGCCAAGGTATTTTAGATATTTTTCTAAAATAGGTTTAATAATTCTTTCAATATTCATATTTATATTTTATATAAAATTACTTAATTCCACAAAAAAAGCTATTTTAATTCCGTAAAAAAAGCTGTTTAACAAATTCAAATGAAAAAAAACGGACTTCATACACATTTTCTATACTTTTTTGGACTTTATACACATTTTCAAATACTTTTTGAAGTAGTTCATACACATTTTCTATAGTTTTTTGGACTTTATACACATTTTCTACAATTTTAGTAGTTAATAATAAAAATACAAAATACTTCTTTCATCCCTAAGCTTAGGAACACTTGGATAGCAATTCTTTTAATGTCTCTGATTGTGTTTCAATTAGATTATTAACAATTAAATACCATAATATTAAATAAGAATGAAATTGTCCAAATTTAATGTTCTAGTGTATTAATGAATAATACCAAAAAATGTGAAAAATTTTAATATTCCCTATAAAAATGTGAAAAATTAGAAGATTTTACACCATAAAAATGTGAAAATTTAGAACTTTCCCTATAAAAATGTGAAAACAATATATAATTTAATTACTATGTTTAAAAGAAAAATTTACAATGAATTAATCCAATGAAAGAAAGACAATGAGAATTCTTCTCAAAAAAAAGCTTTTTTATTAAAAGGAGCAAGACAAACTGGAAAATCCTTTATTGTTGATAAATTTGGACACGAACATTATGAAAATGTCGTTTTAATTAACTTTATGTATCAAAAGAAGTTTTACCAATGTTTTGAAGGTGATTTAGATGTTGATACTATTATTAGTAAAATGTCAGTATTAGATGCATCATTGAGGTTAGTTCCTCATAAAACCGTGATTATATTTGATGAAATTCAAGAATGTCCTAAAGCAAGATCTAGTATTAAACCTTTTTGCCTAGATGGAAGATTTGATATTATAGCTACTGGTTCTTTATTAGGAGTAATGGGATATGGTGATGAAGTTAAAGCATCGATTCCAGTTGGATTTGAATCACACTTTCATATGCACCCAATGGATTTTGAAGAATTTTTATGAGCTCTAGGATATCAAAATGATTTTATCAATGAATTAAAAGAACATGTATATAAACTTCTTCCCATTGATTCTTTAATTCATCAACAAATGTTAGAGCTTTATAAATGATATTTATTTGTTGGCGGGATGCCAGCTGCTGTGCGAGCTTATATTAATACCAAAGATATAAATAAAGTTAGAAAAGAACAAACTGATATTATCAATTCTTATAAGAATGACTTTGGAAAACACTTAAATGCTAATGGAGATGTTATTATTAGTAAAACTATGTTAGCAAGAACTAATTTAATTTACAATGCTATTCCAGTACAATTGTCTAGGATTGAAAATCCTTTATCTAAAAGTGATTCTACCAAGTTTAAATTTAATGATTTAGGAAAGAATTGCCGGTTGAGAGATTATATTGAAGTCATCCAATGGTTAACAGATGCTGGAATGATAAATGTATGTTATAATCTTAAAACTGTTGCTAGCCCATTAGTAGGATATAAAATTTTTAATAATTTTAAAATTCATTTAAATGATACTGGATTATTGATGAGTAGTTTAACTGATGAAATAACTAGTGCTATTTTTTTAAGTGAGATTGGTAGCTATAAAGGCTATATATATGAAAATCTAATTGCTGATCAATTATCCAAAAATAATCTTCCTTTATATTTCTATCAAAAGCAAGGTAACAGTAGTGAAGTAGACTTTATCATAGCAGTTAAATCTGGAATCTATGGCATAGAAGTCAAAGCTAACCATGGTAAAAGTAAATCATTAAATAATTTAGTTAATAATTCCTCTCACCGTATTAAAGGAATTAAGTTATCTAAAAAAAATATTGGATTAGTAGATGATATTATAACCATCCCTTATTATTTATCTTTTATCATTGATAGTGACTTTAAACTACCTCAATAATATTATTACTCCATTGTGTTTTTAGAGAGTTCTCTAATTACTAGAGGAACATCCAAATGATTCCCTAACTCTTAATAATATCATTAAAAATATCAATAAAGGAAGGGGCAATAGGTTTGTTAATATAAAGACAAGCTAGGCCGTTGAAAATTGCTACTTTACCATCAATAATACAATCATCAAACTGTTGAAAAAGCTTTTCTAATCTAACATTTTGGTTGTGTGACAAATTAGAATACACAATATTATTTTCACGATAATATTCAATATTAGGTGTGGTATGAAAATAGATTAGAGTTCCAGTATATAAAGCTTTGACTAAATCTTCCTTTGGAGAATTGATAGAAGCAAAAATATTGTTTACTGTTTTTTTCATCAATACTAATGAATTATTTTTTAATTCCATCCACATTGGAGAATGATGATAGCAATATTTGCCATCGTTAAAATTTACATTTCTTAAATCAAAGACATTTACAAAACAATACTCATTACCTTGGTTAGTAGTAGCTGGAATAATATCATCTCCTATAAAAGCGCAAGGTCCACCTCAAACTAAAGGAACAAAAGTAGGAGATAATGGAATATTTGAACCTCATATAGAAGATGGATTGCTATGGGTAATACCTAAGTATTCAATCATAATATGAGTAAGAACATTATTCATATTTAAAAGTTTATCTCAATGATCACTAGACTTAATCATATGATTAATTAAATCAGTTTGGTTTTCAGTGTTAATCACTGGAATCAAAGTAACAAAAGCAATCGATGTATATCGTGCATAAATATAATTAATAACACTTTTTCTGATAACTTTAAATCCATCATCAAAAGATTCAATGCTTTTAATAAAGTTACTAATCTCATCATGAATACATAGAGAATTTCTCACATCATTGGTTAATGGGGTACGAATGATTGACCCATTTTTAAAGAACTGATATTGATTACGAGGTTCTTGACCTTGATTAACTTTTAAAAAGGTTTCTTGTGCTCATGGAGTAAAGTATACTAGCATTCCTATTGCATTGTTATAGTTTCATTCGTATTTAGCAGCAAATTCTTTATTCTCAAAAATAGAGGAGGAATTTTTATTTCCTGATTTATGGTATTTAGTAAAGGAAAAACTTAAATCTCGATAACAATTAGTAAAGAGAACAGTTGCTCTTTCTGTAAAAAGAGGTTGTGCCGGTTTTAAAGAAAAAGCACTAAGAGAGAAAGTAGAAACAGTTTGGAAGTTAAATATTACATTATTATTAAAAACACCTCAAGTAGAATTAATTAATCATCTTTGGTTATCTTTATCCTGAACATTGAATTGAGATAATTCTTTATTCTGTAACATGATTTCTTGAGATATTAAACCACCTTCTTCATATTGTAGTTCATTGGTAATAAAATCTTTGGCAAAGGTTTTTAAAGCTAATTGACCAATTACTAAAGCTTTAAGTTGCATCAATTCTCGTCCTTCTGCTAGAGTAAAAGTTACCTTATGAAAGTGTTTATGTTTTAGGGAATCATAATACTTCTTACTTAATTCATTGATTCTATTAATTTCAGTAGTGAAAGAAGATAA
>JAHHTI010000085.1 GCA_020024735.1 Mycoplasmataceae bacterium
TTCATCAATTTTACTACAATAGTGGTTTAGGTGAAAAATCTAGACTAGAAACATACAAAAATTACGAAGGAAAGCCTAAATATACTGGTTATCATTCACATAAAACTGTAGGAGAAAAAACACATTCATATATTATTGATGGTTTACCAAGTGAAAAATTTGATCTTTATAATACAAAATACGGATTTGAGTATCCCACTGTTGTAACTGCAGGTAGATTAATTCGTGATGAACATCGAGAACATTTGATAATACGTGATATGACTAATTCTAATGATTCGGTAGTGGGATTTTCAAATGATCCTACTGATGAATGGTATTATCAAAATACAAAGAATGACGTTAATGCGCCTATTCACCAATTTAATTATCCAAAGGATATTGACGGTGTTCGATATAAAAGCTTTACATATATGGCCTTTATTTTTGCTAATGCCTATGACGATGACAAAAAACAATGGTTTAAAGCAATTTATGCTCCTACTGATTCAACTGTTTATACTGCTAATACCATTGATACATATTTACCTCCCCCTGCTGAAAGAAAAGAAATAGTTGCTTCTGAATGATTACAAGATCAAATGGCAAAGAATCATAAATTAGTTCATATCAATATTAGAAACGGTTTGCCTTATTCTTTTAAGTATAATGAAGTTTACCCAACTTGTGATAACAAGAAAGGTCAAATTGTTCTAAATGTTCGTTACTGTTTGAAGGTTGTTGTTTTGCATCCTTTCAGTCAAGGTGATTTAGTAGGGAAAGCAAGATCATATACCCTAGAATCAGGTCATGAATTTTTATCCTTTACAGGTTTCAAACAAGTAAGACCAACAGACATACTTCCTGATATTTATGTGAATAACTCTTTTCTGCAGCCACAATATTTAACAACTGATGAAATTAAGAGAATTATTTTAACTAAAGGAATTAATGGAGATTTGCCAAGAGGTTTTACATTAGATAACATAATTATTGCAGATATTAATAAATCTAATCCCGATGGTACCATTACTGTTAAAGCTCGTGTTAATTTATATTTTGACAATAAAGGTTATCTACATCAAGATAATAATTTTTCATATACTAATGTTAAAATTCGAGCTTTAGCTAAAACTTCTGAATCGATAGTTCCTGCTAACATTAAATTAAAAATGTCAAATACTCTTGCAACCGATATTAGTATTCAACAAATCAAGAAATTTATTTATGACGAAATCAAAAAGCAAGATTTAATTTGAAGACCTGGAGAAGTAAAATTCCAAAACCTTTTCCCTGCTAATTTTTCCGAAAATGATTTAATTATAGAAAATCGTAATATCACTTATTGAAACGACGAAGGAAGAATTAGTGTTAGTGTTTGATGTAAAAATTATTTTGATAGAGATGGAGAAGTATCGCATGTTCCAACTTTATTAGCAACTGATACTGGTAGTAGTAGGGTGAATATTAAAGGATTCAAGAGAGTTACTCCTACTTATATTGAAAAAGGTCCTTATATGCTAGATTCAGATGCATATAAGGGTTTATATCCTTCTGATATTTTGGCAAACTTAACTACTCTTAAGTTTTTCTTGTATAACACTTATTACAGTAGTTTGCCAGAATCTTTCGACCCAATGAAAGATATAGAATTTTCTCATATCGATGCTAACAATAAAACAGGAGAAATTACGGCAGATGTAACCTTGAATCAATACTTTGATGGTAGTTATAATTTTAGAAACTCTGGTTGAACTCCTACTCCTGTAGTTTTCCGTCTTCCTAATTCGTTACAAACTACTTACTTTCCAAAAAATATCAATGTACGTACATCTTCCAATCCTGTAATTAATGTTCATAAAAAAGATTTTGCTTTCGATGTTGACGAAATAGCTATTAAAGATATTTTAATTAACTCAATAGCTCCAGGAGCTGTACCTAATTATTTTGATACTAAAAATATCAAATTTATGACACCACCTGCTTATAGTCGTTCTCAAATTAAAGTGAAACCTACTTTAAATCTTTGAGTTGATAGTAAAGGAAATATTCATGAAGAACCTAAGGAATTCCCAGAAATCACAATTTATGGTTTTCAAGATGGTGCAGAAACTAACTTTAATTATAGATATTTAGAAGGAGCTGGTAGATCATTAGTAACAGGTGCTGATGATGATTTTGCTTCAGCCCATGTTGATGATTATGTAGGAATAAAGAATATTATTTTTAAATCACTAGAAAATAGTAAGAGTAGTGTGGGAAGTAAACATAATATTCCTGCTGACTTTACCGTTGATAATATTGCCATTAGCAATATTGTAGCGAATAACATTGATGGAACTATTTCAGTAGATGTAGTTTTAAATTATTATTATGATAAGGACTACAATGTTTGTACTTATGGATTTGAAAAGCAAACCATCACTATTGGTGGTTTTGGGTATGCTCCTGAACCTACCACAATTGTTGGGTTTATTAATGGTGATGATACTAGAACTGCTCAAAGTTATCAATTAAATGAAATTAAAGAGTTGGTTTTAGAAAATGTGAATAATCCTGCTCCTTCATTTAACATTTCCAATATTGATATTTTAAATCTTAACTATGATTACCGAAATGGACAAATTTCTTTCATCCCAGCCCTTAATCTATGAATTGATGATGATTTAGTGGTTAATAAAACAACTAAGGAATTCCCACAAGTAAGAATTCAAAATTTAATGAGAATTACGCCGACAATTATTAATACAACTAGATCAGATTTAGGAAGTTTAGGAAATGGTAAAGGATATGCATCGGATTTTGCTAGTAGTATTCGGGAAAATATCATTCCTTTAATTCAAGAATTAGTAGACTATCCACCAGAAAACTTCTCAGATAGTGACATTATTATTTCTAATGTGGTAACTGATGACAAGGCTGGAACACTTTCTGTGAATGTAACGTTAACTAATTATTATGATGAAAAAGGAATGTTAAGAAACGATGGTTTTAAAACACAAATCATTACTATTGGTGGTTTTGACCAAGTAAATGGAGCAACAAAAATTCCTGATGTGGTCACTGTTGATCCTAAAATTTATGGTGAAACCTATCCATTTGAACTAAATGAATATCATGTACGAAATCTTATTTATGACAACTTACTTAATAAACCAGGTAATTTACGTTTAGAAGATGTTTATTTATTTGATTCTTTCACTGTGAATAATCAAACTGGTACGATTACCGCTACTCCGTATTTGCAAAAATATTACAATGATGCAGGAGAGTTAGTGATTAGTCCTTTTAAATTAAATCCGGTAACTTTTAAAGGATTTAAGAAATCACCAGGGGAAACTAAATTGAAAAAAGAACCATGAATTGGTGAACATGATGTGCTTCCTGAAAATGCTATTAAGAATCTTCCGCTAATTAAACAAAAAATCTATGAACACTTAGATAATCCAACAGAAAATATCACCAATGATATCAATAACTTTATTGAAATCAAAGGATTAGTATATGATAACATTTCAGGAACTGTTACTTTTAACGTAATTCTAAAAGAAATTTTCAATTCTACAGGGGAAATTCTAGCCGGTGAATTTGATATGGGTTCAGTCACTATCAATGGTTATAAACAATCTTTAGGATACACTACAATTCCTAGTCGGATTGTGACACCTGACCCAAGTGAATATGCAAGTAGTTTAGATATTGAAGCGATTAAAAGATTAATATTCAATAACATTAATAATGCTCCTAGTGAATTAGATATTAATGGAGTTCACCTAAAGAATAATAATGTTGTGGTGAATAACAATTTAGGTATTTTAAAAGTTACTCCTATTTTAGATTGAACATATGATATTTATGGAAATTTAATTAGTGTACCAAAAGAATTTGGTGAAATTACGATTTATGGATTTAAACAATCTAGTAAAACAGAAATTCCTATTACTACAGTAAGTGCTCATCATGATGCTTATAAAAAATTAAATTTAAGTGACTACTATCCAAATGAGTTAGACAACGATGTGGAATGATTAAAAGAAAATATTGTTAAAAACTTAATTAAAAATGTTCCTCCTGGTTTTACTAATGACAATATTACTATTAGTAATATTTATCCAGATAACTATACTGGTTCGATTTCTTTTGATGTTACCCTTGACTTATACTTTAATAATGAAGGTGTCATTGCTAATACCGGATTTATTC
>JAHHTI010000086.1 GCA_020024735.1 Mycoplasmataceae bacterium
TAAGCTACCACAACTGGATCACTATCCAAAACTCATAAATACTGAGGATTAATCTTATAATCACTATATAAGTGATGATTAGAAGCTTCATAATTTAATAGATACTCACGTGAAATTAAAGAAGTTGCTAAGATACGTTCACTTGGAGTTAAAGGCATTTCTTCTTTTAAAGCAATATGATAAAGTAACATTAATTCATTCTTTTTTAATTCAGGTAAATGGTGTTTTAAAGCTACCTTTAATATCTTTTTATTATCATTTTTAGTTTGGTATCATTGCTTTAAATAATACAACCCTTCAATGGCTGTATAAAAGATAACTAGCGAGATAATGAAACTAATCCCCGCAATCGGTGCGTTAATGGTTAAAGAAGCGATTCAAGTAGCGTGATAATTAACCACTCCTGAATAAGTATAACTTAACCCTAAAATTCCATAACTAATGATATGGAATAAAAAGATCATCAACACCACTAAGAGACTTTGGTTTAATTTCTTTTCACGATGATGTTTTTTTACTATCTCTATCACATAGTTTAAATAAATAAAAGGAAAGAATCCATAAGTAGGAATTAAGTAATCAAAAACTAAATTCCCCGAATACCCAAACATAATATTAAAAGGAAAAGCTAATAATAAGAAACATCAACGAAAGATATGGGTTTGTAAACAATAGCATCCTAAGGCTAAAACAATTAATTGAATTTGGGGAGAATAACCATTAATTAAATTAATTTCTTTAAATGCTAATTTCATTACAATAAATAAAACATATAAAAAACCACTTAAAGTGATTTCTTTAATAATGGTTTGCTTGCTATATTTCTTTTTCATAAAAATATTATATCTTATTGATATTAATGCTTAATACTTTAAAAGGTGTTTTTTAATCAGTTTTTCAATTGCCTTTTGATGGCTAATAAATAATTGGTTAGTAGACATCGCATAATTTAAAGCACCAAATAAATAATTAATGGTTGGATTTTTATATTTTCTTACCCCATTTTTATCTTTATATCCATTTACTATTTGTTGGTAATATTTTTCATTGTTTCATTGAAAGATAGTCACTAATTGATCAATTGAAATATGCAATATCTCGGTGCGCAATTCAATTAAAAAGGCACGCACATCAGGTTGATAATTATCAACCTGAAAAACCAGCTGGGGGGGGGTATTAAGTTTATTACTCATACCATACATTATAAACGATTGGAAATAGAGTTTATCAACGATGTTGATAAAATCGTTTTAAAAGGCTTTAATGGTATCACATAAGCTTTTGATTATGAAAGGTTAAGTAATCATTGACACTACTAAATGTTTTGAAATTAAGCATATAGTCAGGATTTAAAGAGATAGTAATAGCTTCTCTAATTTCATGATCAATGCTTTCATCAATGATAACCTTTCAATCCTTGTTAAAGGTAAATAAATGGGCATCAAACATTTTGTGATGGTTACGACATAATAATATACCGTTATCTTTATCATATCTTTCGATGTTATTTTTACAATCCACGTAGGCTTTAATATGTGCAGCCTCTAAAACTTGAGGAACAGCTAGATTACATAGCATACATTTTTGGTCTCTTTTATTAATTACTTTTCGAAAGATATGTTGGTATTTACGCTTCTTAGTTTCGTTATCTTCTAAATCATCATCACTAATTAGCATTTGCTGTAGATATTCTTGATAATCAATAATTTCCTTGTTTCCTAAGTCTTGATAATCTGGGACACACTTCTTTAAGTTTTCATAAGCACAATTTAAAAGGATAGTTCTATATTCTTCTAAAGTTGTGTCATCTCCAGGTAATGAGATGGTAATAGTTTTATTGGTTTTATCAACCTTTCATATTCCAGGAGCATTCATTTTCTTAGCAGGCATACTAAAGATATTATTTACTACAGATTTCTTGACTTCATCATTAAAGGTTAAAAATCATTTATCCTTACTTTTTTGATTACTTAAATGGTTGTATAAGATTTCAGAATTAGTTAAGAGGTTATAATACATTTCCACAATAGGAGAATCTGGAGTAATGGGAATAGGACAATTAAAGATATAATGAACATCTTTAACACATTCAATAATAGCGATTATTAGTACAGCTTTATAAGGATATTTATAACCATTGATAGGAATTAAAGGAGCATTATCATTTAAGGTTTTAATTAAAGGTTTTAAAGGCTTGTCATTTATCATAGATAAATATATTATACCAACTATAGTTGGGTATCAAAAGAATAATCATTAAGGTTTTAATAGAGTATGTGGAACAATATATACACCTGATTTAGTAATGTAGGTTTTATCAGCATTAGTAATAATCATTTTAAAAAGAGGTTCAGAATATTTACCTTCCATTTTAAGTCTTTCAATATTCTTTAATAATTGTGGACAAGCATTAATCGCTGCATTTAAAGATAGTTTGATTTCAATAGCACATCATTTGCCATCTGGTAATTCAATAATAGCATCAATCTCATTATCCTTTTCATCACGATAATAATATAATTGTCCTCCAATAGCTTGGGCATAAACCATTAAATCTTTCATTACTTGTGTTTCAAAGATAATCCCTGTTGTTTTACCATCTTTAAAGAAATCATCATAATTGTGAATATCTAATAAACTACATACTAGAGATGGATCACAAAAATAAGTTTTAGGCTTAATTCTAAAACGGTAGGTAGAACGGATGTTAGCATTCTTTCAAACAGGAACATCAAATAACAAAGATGTATCATAAAGCATATCAATGTATTTATCCAAAGAATTTCTAGCAATTTCTTCTTTACAGTCTTCTATAATTTTTAATTTATTAATAACTCCACCAGATAAACGAGCAATGGATTTTAATACTAATTTTAAAGTTCTATTTTGAATTCTGAAATGATATTGTTTTAAATCATCGGATTTAGGATTAATAATAGAATTGATATAGGAATCAATATATAATTGATAATTCTTATAATCATTTACAACTACTAATGGTCATCCACCATAAATCATCATCATATCGATTGTTTCTAATGAAATTGGATTAACAATAAATTCATTAAATGATTGATTATTGAATAAATCATTTAAAGAAATAAAATTATCAATTTTATCTTGAAGTAGCTCATAAAAAGTTAGGGTTTGAATTTTTAATTCTAAAATTCTTCCAGCACCACTATGGAATATTTTATCAGGTGAAGGTGGTCTAGATGAACCAGTCAAAATAAAAGCACCCATCTTTTCTTCAAGTGGTCTTTTGTCTACGTTAAATCTCACCAAATCTCAAATTTGAGGCAATCATTGTCATTCATCAATTAAACGTGGTATTTCTCCACTAATAATTGTTTCCTTCCCTAAATTATGATAATTTTGGATAACTTCATCTGTTATTTCAATACTTGATTTTGCAAACAATGAAGATAAAGAAGTTTTTCCAGAAGATTTAGGTCCTGATACTAAGACTACACTTATTCCAGATAAATAATATTTTAGTTGTTCTTCAGCAATTCTTTTTATTAACATATGTAATATTATATATTAAAAAATTCTATTGAGCAAAAAAAGAAAAAAATATTGAACAAATAAAGAAAGGTTTATTAAACAAAAAAAGAATTAGATATTAAGCAAAAAAAGAAAAATAATCAAGTTATTAAATGGTTCTATTTCATTTAGCTGAAGTTATATGGCTTTCTTTTTTAGTACAGTAACAGGTTTTATCACTATAACATTAGTTACAATAACAACTACTTTAATTATAATTATTTCTATCTTTATTTAATTTGTGTATGAATTGATCTAGTCTTCCCTAAAATCTCAATTAATTATCCAAATTCTAAGCATCTAATAATTCATTATATTAAGAAATTAAAATTCTATTGAGCAAAAAAAGAAATAGTTATTGAACAAATAAAGAAAAAGTTATTAAGCAAAATAAGAAAAGTTTATTAAACAAAAAAAGAATTAGATATTGAGCAAAAAAAGAAAAATAATCAAGTTATTAAACAGTTCTGTTTCATTTAGCTGAAGTTATATGGCTTTCTTTTTTAGTACAGTAACAGGCTTTATCCCAACGTTAGTTACAATAACAACTACTTTAATTATAATTATTTCTATCTTTATTTAATTTG
>JAHHTI010000087.1 GCA_020024735.1 Mycoplasmataceae bacterium
CGAGCATTAGCACATTCTTGAATTTCATCAAAGATAATCACGGTTTTGTATGGAATGAATTTAACATGAGACTTTTTAATGGATAAGTTAAGGATAATGTTATCAATATCTAAATTACCTTCAAAGTCTTCTTTAAGGTTCTTTTCTTTCATAAAATTGATATATACCACATTTTCATATTCTCTTTTTGCAAATTCTTTAACAATAGTGGTTTTACCTACTTGTCTAGGACCTTTAATAATTAATGCTTTCTTCTTTGTAGGTAAAGAGTCTTTTCACATTAACATTTGTTCATAGATTTTTCTTTGAAAACTATATTCTTTATTCATAACAATATAATTTTATATCAAAAAGGTAAATTTCTCATTTTTTCAAGTGGACTTTTGAAATTTCTCATTTTTTTATAGGGAGTTTTTAGATAGATTTACATTTTTTCAAGGTGACTTTTGAAATTTCTCATTTTTTTATGGGGACTTTTAATTTTACAGAACAATATCAGATGTTTTAGTAAGAACTCATAATAGACCAACAAAAAAACATCTTTCTATTATTAATTTATTATTGTTTCAATTTTTTTGATAGAATCTTAATGTATAGCCGGCTCTAGTTATAGACTATCCGGAAAAGAGGGGGGGGGCACTGACATTGTTCAGTGTCGCCTTTTTGATTTATTAGAATAATTTGTAGTCTTTTAAACTTTTATCTTAGTTAAAATTATGAAATCATAACCTATTTATAATAGTATTTTTGCTTTTTTTTACTAATAGAACTTGCTTTTTTTTACTAATAGAACTTGCTTTTTTTTACTAATAGGAGTGGTTTTATATATAATATAAACATGTATATTAAAAGAATAGCAGAAAAAAAACTAGATCATCTATTAAAAAATGCTAGCGCTATTTCCATTGTTGGTCCAAAATGAAGTGGAAAAACAGAATTAGCAAAACGTTTTGCTAATTCATCTATTCTTGTTAATCATAAAGTAGTACAAAGAGCTGAAGAATTTGGTGATGAATTTATTCTTGAAGGTACAACCCCACGATTAATTGATGAGTGGCAAGTCTTACCACCCATTTGAGATGCTGTAAGAGAAAATATTGATAAAAGACCTTATGGGAATAAAATTGGTTTATATCTATTAACTGGATCAAGCAAGCCTTTTGATGAAAGTCAAATTATTCATGATGGAGCTGGTAGATTTGTTACTTTAAATCTCCAAACCTTAACTTTTGCAGAGATCTTTGCTAATACCCCAGATAACAAAGTATCATTAATGGATTTATTCGAAGGTAAAGCAATTGGAGAATGAACTAATCATGTTAATATTGATGAAGTTGATCAATTGATGTTAAGAGGTGGGTGACCACAAGTAATTGCTGAAAAGATAGAAGATTCTTCAAGTATTATTGAAGAATACCTAAATGATTTAGCTGATTTAAAAAATAATCAGTTATTTGATTTTAGAGTTAATAAGGATACTTGCTTTAAAGTCTTAAAGTCATTAGCTAGATTAAATACTACTAGTATTAATAAAACCACTATTCTCAAGGATATCAATAATGAAATGAGTCGAGAAACCTTAGATAAATATTTGGAAGCTTTATATGGTTTAAATGTTTTATTTAAAATCCCTGTATGAGGTGATGCTAATAAACGTTCTTCTTATAAAATAAGAACTAATCCAAAAACTTATTTTTGCGATCCTTCTCTAGTATGTAGTCTATTAGATATTCGTGATAAAAATGACTTTTATAATGATGGGAATACAACGGGTTTTATCTTTGAAAATCAAGTGATGAAAGACTTATTGGTCTATGCTGAAGCAATTGGTGGTAAGCTTTATTATTTTAGGGATGAAAAAGGTAATGAAATTGACGCTATCTTAGAATTAAAAAATGGTAAATGAGCTGCTATTGAAATAAAACTTTCCTTAACTTTAGCTATGGATGCTCTTAAAACCTTGGATAAAAATATTGCCTTATTAAACAAAAGTATGAAATATAGTGAGCCGACATTTAAGGCAATTATTACAAATACTGATCGTGTTTATTGCTCAAAAACTAACACCTATGTAATTCCTCATCCATTATTAAAGCCTTAAAAAAAGGATAAAAACCATTTTCTGTAACCAAGGTTGCGACCAAATATTGAAAGATGAGAAAAGAATAGGGAGGAACTTATATTTGTCTAAATCATTTAGATAAGTATGTTCTGAGTGTTCCCTCAATCTTTTGATTTTTTTGGGAAAATTAATTAGTAATAGGTAAAGATAATTAGCCTCCTATTTATGTGTCGAAAGCTAGGGGAAACATTCAAACAAATTTTAACTTAAGAAATATGTTAATCTTTCAGTTTGCTTTTGAGATTTATTAGTAAACATCTTAATAATGAGTAGTACTATAGTAATTGGAAACAAGAATACACCTCATAGTCCCATTATGCCAATATAAGCTAATCATCTTCAATTAAAACGGTAAGAAAAAGAAAATAGAAAAGCTAGTCATGCAATATAGAAAAAAGGAATAAATAAACAAATTCCATAATACGATCATAAAGTACCGGTTATATCTGCTTCTAAATAAAAAACTACTTCAAGTGCGAAACAAACGACTCATAAAGCACCAATAATTAATAATACAAACATTTGAATAGCATCAACAAAAGTATTAGTTTTCTTTAAAAAATAAAATGGGCTTTCATAAGTATATTGTTCATGTGATTTTTTAAAAATACTAACGAATCATAAAGTAAAAAATATAGTAGCTATACCAAAAGTAAAAAAACCTAGACTTAGTAATAAGCTTCTGCTCTTTATCAGTGGATTAGCAATCAAAGCAGTTTTTCTATAAACTATTATCGAATATAAATTAGTTAATCCACTTACAAAAAGAGCAAAAATAGCATAAACAAGGATAAACGATGTTCTATATTCATAAGAAGTTGTTAAATCAAAAACATAAAATAGTCTTGCAAGATAAGTTGCAGTTAATCCGATTAAAAGTAAGGAAAACAATGTACTAATAATTTGCATCCTTCATATGTGGTGTAAAGTTTTAATAAAGTATCGATTTTCAAATTGAGAGAAATTATTTCTAACAAATAATATTTTGATTGCATCCATTGTGACCTCTAATTGTAATAAATATTAAATATGCTTTTATATATATTTGATAACTCATTTAATAAATACGGTTTATAAGCACCGATACTACTTGAAATAGATACATTTAATAAAGAATTTTGAATTAAGCAATTAACAAAATTTTCATTTATTTCAGGAACACCAAAATAGATATGTCTAGATCATTCAATACTATTATTATTGTATGAATAGGTAAAAATATCATCCGGATTATTAAGTTTGTATGAATATCGAGCATCAATTTGATTTGAATACACATTTGGTTTTTTGTTGCTAGCAGACAAATTTATATGCTTTCATCCTTTTTTATCAGGTCAAAAGCAATAAGTGGTAAAGAAAGTATTACTTGCTTTTTTGTAATTATCATTAAAAATTGCTAAGAAATCTGTTAAATCCTTAAAAAGATTAAATTGATTAAAATCAAAAATAGTTCTAAATTCAAAATTATCAACTTTTAATGAACACATTTCTTCATCTATTGTTATTTTTAAATTATCATATGAATAATCAGTATGTATCTTATTTGCAATATCACCAATTGTCAAAAAATTGTTATTAATATAATATCCTGACAAAAAAGATTTGAAAAGGCTAACAGTTTGAAATTCTTCAAAATTAAAATATTTAAAAGCATGTTCATATGGACCTGCAAAATATCAAGGTATATCTAATTCGCGATTGATTAGTTTGATAGGTGCATTTGGATCTTTAATTAAATCAAGAGAGTAGTTAGTGTACTTAATAAAATTAGTCAATATAGATATTATATTAGTGTTATTTAATCCTTTTTTATTACAAGAAGCTATATCTACGATATGAATTAAAGGCATAATAGAAATCGGTTTTCATCCTATCTGCTGTAGTAATAAATTTATTATTTGCTTATTTACTTCTGAATAATCGTATAAATATACAATATCATGAATTAATCTACATAATGAATTTATCTTATTAATTTCTAATAATGAAAAATCAT
>JAHHTI010000088.1 GCA_020024735.1 Mycoplasmataceae bacterium
CCAAAGATTTTAGTTAATCAATTTTCACGTTGCAAATATTTATTAATGGAAGAATTGTGTTTAATCATAATATTTAATTATATTTAATTACATTTAATTTGGAAAAAACATTTTAATAGTTTAAAATATATATATTGTAAGTAATTACATAATTTTAGGGTGTTTCTATGTCGAAATTTACTGATGAATTGTATAGTTTAATGGAACAAGCTTATTTGGAAGAAAATCCTTCTGTTCAATTATCTTTCAATAATCGTGTCTATAAAAAATATGGTAAACAATTTAATAAAAAATATGATTACATTTCTGGTAAAAATACTGCATTGATTGCTGAACAATTAAAAAATACCAGTATTTCAGAATTTGAAATGCCTAATGCAAAGACTAATAATAACAACGTTCCTAATATACCTTTACTAAACACTCTTGAGGAATACGATGAATTTAAAACTGATGCACCCCAAGCAGAAATGATGTATGTTCCTGAAGAATTAAGAAAAGAATGAGTACAAGCTGATACCAAAAAATTCTTTATTCAAGATGAATTTAAACGAGAACTATTAGAAGAATACCTAATGTCTTTACCTAGTGATAAAAGACTTAAAGCTATTAAGGTAATGTGTGAAAACTCTAATTCAAAAAACTATTATCGGTTCTTAGATCTTTCTACTTCTGCTTATACTCCTAATCAAGAAATTTTATCTAATGACTTAATCAACTTTTTTCATAATAAATATTTAAACGAATACATTGAACAACAAAATACACTTAAACGAATTGCTCCAGAAAATGTTAATGCTCAAAGCATTAATCAAGCTAGACCTAAACTTACTCCTGTTAAGAACCCTGAAATTTATCAACGTGTGATGACTGACCACAACTATTTTAATCCTTATGATGAAAGAGATATGATTACTCCTAAAATTAAAACTAATCCTGAAAATGAATTCCTTACTAGCGGAAGTCAACAACAAAATCAAATGTTCCAAATGATGGATCGAAATTCAGCAATGTATATGCGACAAAAAAACCAATTCAACAATGCTCACAATGATATTGCCAGAATTAGACGTGAACAATTGAGAAATGCTCAATTCAATGCCGAAATGACATCCCTAAATCAATATCAAAAGCCAATGACTCAAGCTTCTTTAGCTAATAATAATTTACAGCCTTTATCACAAAACCCAATGCCTTACTATCAGCCTGCTCAAAGACAAGCTGCCCTAATGGTTAGCTATGGCTCTCTAGTAACTGAAATTCCAAAAGTTGATAACATTGCTGATTTTATTAATAGTCGTAATATGCTAGCTCAACAAAATACTTTAAGAAAACAATACAACATTGCCACAAGTATTGATTACAATAACGAATTAGTGGGTGCTGAAGATTCTTATGATATCTACAATCCTAACTATTACGCTCCATACAATGATTCTTTTGATAATTCGATGTACCAACCTTCTTTAGATTTATCAGAAGAAATTGTTCCTGCTGTCAATGAAGCACAAGTAGTTAATCCAATGCCACAAATTTATTTACAAGAAAATAAATTCGAACCTGCTCAACAAGAAGGGGCTTTACATGAATCAGGATTAGATAAAAATACAGAAAATGAAGGTGTTATTAAGACTGCTATCAAGAATAATGAAATGGTTAATGATACCACTAATAACCTTGAACAAAATTTAAATAACCATGAACAAGTTACTGGTGAAGAACAATTAATTGAAACTCCTGAAGAACTAAAAGAAGCAATGAAACCTGTTACTAATGAATCAACAGTTGCTACTCCAACACCTAGTGTAAATACACCAGAAGAACAAGCAGCTAATGATGCTGATGCTCACAAGACTATTAAGATGCATAATCAAGTAGAAAAAGTTACTCCATTATCACAAATCATTAAAAATAGTAAAAACCAATTCTCACCACAAGAATTAGATAATAATGATAATGCTAGTAGATTTGAAAAAATTAGAATTAGTTCACAAAATCAAATTGCTGATGTTTCTAGTTCAAGAAAAACTCTTAATGATAGATATGATGACATCAATGCAATCGGTTCTGAATTCATTAGTAATCGTAAGGAAGAAAATGAAAATGCTTCTACTCCTGTAAGTGTTAAAATTCAAGCTTACCGTTTGGATGATTTCAATCGAATTGAAAACTTCTTCAAAGAAAATCGTCCTTTATTAGTTACTAAGAAGAAGACTAGTGTTAAGGATGATGATAACGAAGATGCAATCACTCCTAAAAAACGTAAATCTAAAGGTCGTTTAAATAATGTTAATAATAAAAATAAAGAATTCGTAGTTGAAAATGAAACACCAACTCATGCTTCTGATAGTCATAGTATTATCCCTACTAAACAACGTATGGAAAAGTATGATGTTAATGAAAACGAAGAAGAAATTATCATCAAAAAAAGAGTCCTTGCTTAATTCTTCATTTTATGTCTTCTAATGTTTTTGCTATCGATAAACCCTTACATTGAACTAGTAATGATGTCATTCAAAAGTTAAAAAAAACCTTACACCTTAAAAAAATTGGTCATGGTGGAACACTAGACCCATTAGCAACCGGAGTTTTAATTATTGGAATTAATAATGGTACAAAATCCTTAAGTACCCATCTTAATGAAACTAAAGAGTATGTTACTACCATTACCTTTGGTTATGAAACTACTACTGGAGATTTAGAGGGTGAGGTTATTCATTCTACTGATACTACTCTTGATATTAATCAATTACAACATCAATTAGAGGTTCTTCAACAAGGTCTTTATTGACAAACTCCACCGGCTTATAGTGCTATTAAAATTAATGGGAAACCAGCCTATGCATATGCCCGTTCCCAACAAAATGTTGAACTTCCTGCACGTGAAGTTAAACTATTAAATTATGAAATTATCGCATTAACTAATTGTGAACTTACCATTAAAATTACTGTTTCTAAAGGTTTTTATGTAAGATCATTTGCAAAAGATTTAGCAGCTTCTTTAAATACTTATGCTACTATTACTTCGTTAAGAAGAACCCGTAGTGGTGATTTTAGCATTGAAGATGCCTATACAATGGAGGAATTTATTAATGTCTACCAACAATCCTTTAACAAAAGTAAATAACGAATTATACATTGGTTTTTTTGATCATCTTCATAAGGGACATTTAACCTTATTATCATTAAACCCCCAAGCTGCGGTATTAACTTTTAATAGTGTTCCACGGAAGACATCACCGATTTATCCTTTATCAAAACGTTTAGCTGATTTAAAAAGCTTAGGCTTTCAACAAATATATGTCTATGATATTGAAAAAGAAAATTTAACAGCTGAAGAATTTGTTAAACAAGTTTTGCTTGCTAATAATGTAACTAAAATCCTTGCTGGAGATGACTTGAAGTTAGGGTGTGATCAAAAAAATGTCAAAGACTTAAAAAAATGAATCCCCACACAAACAATTCCACGTTCTTGACTTTCTTCTACCCATATTAAATCATTGCTCTCACAAGGAAAAGTGAAACGCGCTAACAAGCTTACCTATCAACCTTATGAAATAACTGGAACTGTGATTCAAGGTTATCGAAGAGGTCGTGAATTAGGTTATCCAACTGCTAATCTAAAAGAAGATTATCATTGTTATTTAAAACATGGTTCATACCTTACTGAAACATTAATTGGTGGTAAGTGATACCCTTCGGTAACTTTTGTAGGAGAAGCGAAAACTTTTCAAGAACACCAATATTCAATCGAAACTCATATTTTAAATTTTCAACAAGACTTATATGGAGAACATCTATCAATTAAATTTTTGCAATATATAGGAAGGGTTAAAAAATTCCAAAACGTGGATGACCTTAAAAAATATATTGCCCATTTAATAAAAAAATCTCACAAATTATTTCGCTATAAACTATAATAATTAGGTATTTAGCTGAAGTGGCGGAATGGCAGACGCAGTGGACTCAAAATCCACCGGTAGCAATACCTTAAGGGTTCAAGTCCCTTTTTCAGCACCATTAAATTGAAACACTAGTTTGGGCTAGTGTTTTTTTTATTTAATGTTAGTGATATGAGGTTTTTTCTACTTAACTATAAGTTAATGGAAGTATATT
>JAHHTI010000089.1 GCA_020024735.1 Mycoplasmataceae bacterium
CTTCTGGAAAATATGAAAAATTATGATTTGAAAATGCACTAAAAACCTTTACTATAAATGATTTTAGTGATTTTAACGAAATTCATTTTAATTATTTTATTGCTCTTTCAAAGGTAATTAATTCATTAGCAAAAATGCCAGTAAAATGTATATCATTTGGTGGATTAGCTAAAAAGGTTTTAAATGCCCACTCTGATATTGATTTATTTTTAATATCAAAGAAATCAGTTAAAGAGATAAGTGAATCATTAAGAACTGATTTACATATTGAAAATATTAACACTTATAAAAACAAAATCTATTTCTTAATTGACAACATTAGTATTGAAATTATTTGTTGCAAAAAGCTAAAGGAAATTTCATATCTTTATTCACACAATCGAGTAATTAATGTAAAACCAACAGTTTTGCTTGGAAAAGTAAATTTAAAAGAATTGAATAAATTAAATTATGTAGATGACTTTATGGAACTAAATGAAACAATTGATCATCTCAAATATACATTGTTTTTACTAGAAAATATGAATCCTAATAATGAGCTAAAATTTTGATTAAATACTACAATTATTTCTTTTTGTCTTTATAAATTAAAGTACTATTTAATTAACAAAAATTTTGACAATTTCTATTTACCAGCCAATACTTTTGACTTTTTTAATAATGATGAAATTGAAATCATTTTCTTTAAATATGGTGATGACAAAATATCCTATTTAAAAAATATCAAACCAATAGTTAACAAGATATTAGAAAAGTTATAAAATACATATATGGATAACAATAAAAAGCATCAAGAAGTTATAGATGAATTACTGCAAAAAGATTTAGTCTTTGTTGACTTTGAGGCTAATCAATTTAAATATTGTAATTACCTATTGCAATTTGCTTGTATTAAAAGAACAAAAGATAATCATATTATTAAAATCTCAAATAATGTTTATCAGAATGCACCACTAACTAAACGAATCTCAAAAATTTTAAAGAAACCTTATAACTATTTTAAAAACCAAACATTTATAAAAGAAAAAGAAGCATATCAAGCATTGTTATCTTTTACTGAAAATTGTCTTGTTATTACCTATGGTTCTTATGATCAACACATATTAGATGATATTGCTAAACGTTTTCATTTACCTCAAATTCCTTTAATTGATATTTCTAAGAATTTATGTTGTGGACTTAAAGATACATTTTCCTTATCCAAAATGGCTTTTCTATTAGGTATAGATGAAAGAAAATACAAAAGACATAACTCATCTGATGATGCACAATTACTATATGATGTATTTATGAAATATTGCAGTCTTAAAGATAAAATAGACTGAGATAAAGTTGTAGAATTTTTGAAATTTGAACAATTGAGACCTAGATTAGCTGGAGCAAACAACTCAACTGCCTATCCTAATTTAAAAATTAAACCTCATCATTTTTATGTAATTGATTTATTGTTTAAGAAAAATATTGCACCGTCTGATGAAGATGACATAACTAAATTTAGTGTTAAGCATTTTAATTTTGTTATCACTAACAATGGTAAAATTCTTTTTCATCAAAGCGAATGCAAAACTAATTTGACCAAGGAAGAGAAAAATCAAATGAGAATGGATAAATTGAATATCCTTAAACAAGAATTACTTAAATATAAAACTAATTTAGTATTAATCACCAATCATGATATTGCTAATGAATCTCCTGAAATTTTTATAGATGTCTATAATTGTCAAAAACCATATATTTATAAAATAGCATGGGATAAAATAGTCAAAAACCTTCATATTTCTAAATATGCAAATAATGAGCAAGAATTAATTGATGCTATCAAAATAATTGAAAATAGTTTCTTTAATAAAACTACATTTAGATTTGATTACATTAAAAGAAATAAATTGCCTCTGAAAGAATAACAACAATATGAACTTATCTTCTTGGATTAATCTTATAAGTATAGGTATTTTCTCTCACTAGCTTATCCTTAATTTGTTTTGGAATAGAGAAGACTTTACTATTAGCTTCAGTATAGTTATGCATTAATAACCCGGCATTCATATAAGAATGCTCATCATTTTCGTCTTGGAATAATTTTGAATGAACTCCCACTAATTCAAAACGTGAGTTAATTATCATTGACCCAGATGCCCCATGTGCTAATCAAGCATCAATGGTATTATCTGCTCCATCCTTATCGTAAGTAATTAATGATTGTTGCAACACTTTTTGAATTTGCATTCCATGAGGCATATACTTATCATTTTGTGCGGCATCCATAGAAGGAGAAGTAAAACGTTGGGCATACCATTCACTTAAACCACGGAAGGTATTATACTTTTCATTTAAAGTAGCATCGTATTTAGTTCAGAATTGTGTACAACTATTTTCTTCATTAGGAATGTAACGAGGTTGAGTAATAATTTTTCCTGAACTTGATTTAATGGATTTTCATTCACGGTCTGGGTATCCTCCACTAAAGATGGTAGAGTTAGCACTAGGCATAGTGGCATTATTGTCACTATCTCCTAGTCCAATATATCACTCTTTTTCCTTATCAGTATCTAAAACTGCATATAAAGAAGGCAATAGTTCTTGAATTTGTTGCTTGGTTAAAACAATCTTAGTAACTACAAAATCTGCTCCAGCATTGGAAATAACACCTGTATTACAATTATTTTCAATGGTTAGGCCTTCCTTTAAATCACCCGATGCTAAACCTTCAGGAGTGGGATCAAACACTGGAAGAGAACTACTTGTATCTTTTTCAGTATAAGAACCAGTAGCAGTAAATTCTGGAGTATATCAGATTAATTTATCAAGAAAGTTTACACTGGTAATATTAGTTCTCTTATAAGAATGGTTCTTATTATTTTCAGTAGAATGTTCAGCTTCATCTGCGGTTGCTTGTTTTCCTTTAGTCACCGTATAGTATGAGGTGTAGTCGGTATGACGGTTTTCTATCCTTTTGTATCTAAAATATTCATCAGTACCAGGGAATGGCTTAATATCTGATTGACCTGATAGAGGATAATCTGACAAATCTCCCTTAAGATTTTCTACTCCTCCATCTCAAAATTGATTGTAAGTTTTTTCAGCCTTAGAAGAAGGTTTATAATCAACAGGATTATAAACATTAAATCGTGGTTTTCAAGAAGCAGTTTTAATGTTTTTACTATAAGCATCAGAAACATCCAAAACATGCATATTAGTTCCCACTAAAAACTCATATTCATCTGGGCCTAAATCATCTCGCATTACCCGGTCAATAATTCATCCTGTTCCTGCCTTTGAACCAGCACGGGTAATATCTAATCATTGATCACGTGAGCTCGCTTGATTTTTATGCATTGAAGTATGATAGAAACGTGGTGTTTGTAGAATAATCGTTCTATCATAGATATAATTCTTAAAATCTTCATCTGATTTTAAAATAGAATTGTCTTTGTTTAAAAGAATATGATAGATTTTACCATCTTCAGTAGTAATGTAGATATCAGCTTCAGCAGTGGTATCATTGAAATTCATAGTAATATCTTTGACATATTCCTTTAATCCAAAAACTTGTTGAATACCAGCACGATCTAAATAATAAAGAAATTGTGATAAATTAGATGGTAAGAACCCAAATTGATTATCTTGGATATATGGGTTAATATCAATATGTAATTCTTCACCATGTATCATTGCTGGATTCTTAGGCAAATATTTTTGTTGCATATCATATTGAGGAATTAATCTTTTAGGTGCATACATCATTTTTTTCAATAAGGAATCACCATATTCTCCTACAATCCCCACTTCTTGATTAAATTGGTAGAATTGTTTGTAGATAGCATCATTACCACCCTTAGTAAGATACATACAATCTAATTCTTCATTTCCTCTTCCTCTTCAATCATAACTATTTAATTTTGCTAATAAATTAGTAGCTGCTTCTTTAAAAACATCAGTTTGTTGAATAATTTCTAATGGAGATTTTGCACTCATCATTGTATCTAATGATAAAGAGTGGCGAGACAT
>JAHHTI010000009.1 GCA_020024735.1 Mycoplasmataceae bacterium
CATATTATAAATTAACAGACTATGGATATTACAAAGGAAAATCTGATATAGTTACTTCAAAAATTATTTCAGCTCAAGATGAATATGCAGATAAATGAACTACTCATTCTACCGTTGAAAATGGAATAGCTGGTCAAATGCCAATGGTACCTCAATGACCTGATTCTGTAGGTTATGATAAAGCTCCTAGTAATCAAATGTTTTTCCCAAGCGTATTACAGCTAATTTCTAAAGATGGTGCTAAACCTGAAAGCCAAGGTTATTATAAAAAAGAAATATATAATCAATTGAAAGGATTCTTTGAAGCTGCTGCTGACGCTTATTATAATGAATTAGGTAAAATTGCCATTAAAAATGCAGACTATCAAAAATTAGAAGAAAATATCTTCTTGACTTCTGCAAATATGAATCTAGAAACTCCTACATATGAAAATATGTTAAATTCTCTTAATGTATGAATTAATACATCTTTACCGGCAGGTTTCAAATCTGGGGTACAAATTGAAAAAATGTTAGCAAGCATTGATGATAATGTTTACCAATATGATTCATCAAATCCTGTTGCTATGCTTGCAGGTACAAATGTTGCTGCAGCTCCAGCTCCAGATGCAAATAATATGACTCCAACTATTAATTATTATATTCAAGATGCTATGACTCAACAACTAAGAATTGCACCATACACAAATGGTAATGATTCGTTCCTTTATGGCAAATGAGTAAAACCTGATGGTACAGTAGATTTTAATCTTTTAAAAAACATTGCTAACACTAATGCTAATGCAGATGTAGAAATGAAATATTCTTCTAGTGCTGATACTTTCTTCAAAAGTATTTTAGCTTTACAATATGCTTTTGACTGAAACTCAGAATCACACCAATATGAATTTACTAAATTTAGAGATTATTTATTAAATTCAACTTTTGGATTTCAAAAAGCAGCATTTGTTTGAAAAGTTGCTGATTATAAAGAAGCTTTTACTTCAGGTGATCAATATGGTTCATCATTAAATAATGATTTTAAATTTAAGAATCCTATTAGAATTACTAAACAAGCTACTAAAGGTTATGCATACAATGGCGAACCTGGTGTTTCATTAACAGATAATAAATATAAATCTTCTATAGTAACTTTAAATACCGATACCAATTTATTCCAATGTGTGGATGTTAAACAATCAAGTGGTTCATGAAATGCTGCTGGTTTTAAAGGTATTCAATTCCAATCTTCTAATGACTTAGATTCAACTGAAAGTAGTTCTATTTTCTCTAGTGCTCTTTATGCTTATAGTACTCCATCTACTGGTGCTGGTGACCCACAACCACAAGGTAGTTTGTTTAATTTAGGAGAAGGTGCAAAGGGTAGAGCTGAATTGACAAATAGATTAAATTCTCTATCCAACTGAACTCAAATAAGAAATACTATAGATTGATTAAGTTCTAGTTTCTCTTTAGATATGACTGAAGCTATCAATGCTTTAAAAACTAATCAGCCACTTTCTTCTGTTAAAGAAAAGATTATAGAAATTGCTCAAAAAATCCCTGATACAGCTTTCACAAGAGTGCAAGGTTTACAAATTGCAGATTCTTCAAAAGCACAATATGATCCAAAAAATGCTCAATTCTTTGGAACTGACCCAACTGCTTTAGGCGAAATTATGATATCTCAATTCAATTATGATGATGTTGTTAAATTGTTTGATACAACTAACGATGGATTAATTGGTGAAGGTGACAAAGGTGTCAATTGACAATATGGTTTAGACAGTGGTTTCCTAGGCCAAAGTTTGCAAGCGTTTATTCATGCTGCCTTTAAATGAGCTAACACTGACTCTACTAATAATTCTGTTTCTTTCAAGCAAATGATGGAAACACAAAATGATGTTAATTCACCTGAACAAAAAAAAGACGGTTTATTAGTTCAAACATATAGTAGAGCTCTAAATAATGCATTTGGTGAAGAATGAGCAGTTAACTATAAAAAGAGCGTTAAAGTAAAAGAATAAGTTATTAAGTTTCTTTCAATTAAATGTTATAATATGTAATGTATGCTTCATTAGCTCAGCTGGTAGAGCAATTGACTCTTAATCAATGGGTCACAGGTTCGAATCCTGTATGGAGCACCATTACCATCTTTTTAAGGATTAATATGAAAAAAAAATATAATGAATTAATTAGTGCTTTATGAAATTTTCATAATATTGCTTTATTAGATAAAAAAAACAAATCTACTGGTAGTAGATGATACGCTTGTTTTGATAGCATTGCTCATGCTTTTTATAATCGTGATTATGCAGCTTTCATTAAAGATTTCGATATTTACAAACCAGTTATTATGATGGGAACTCTAGAAGCTCATTATAATTTTTTGAATGCTGTTATTGAATATAACCACACACTTACCAATTTGGAAGAGCACAAAAAAATGTTAGTATGTGCAGAAGAAGTCTTAACATTGTTTAATGAATTTTTGTATTACAACAAATATGAGCTACACATTAGTGAAAATCCTAAAGGCTTCGGTAAGTGATTTAATATTAATCCTTTAATCTAAATAAAATCTCACACTAGTGAGATTTTTTTTATAATATTTAAAATGACTATTTTTGAATCTTTTCCTATTACTTATCAAAATGTTAATTATCGTTTATCATTGAAGATTGATCAAAAGTTTAGTTTAATCTACCATAATGATAAAAACTTTACTAAAGAAATAATTAATTACTTTAATTATCAAAAAAATATTAATTCTGGTTCTGTTATTATTGATAAAATTACCATCAATAATTTAGATGTTTCTGAGAGACAAAGCTTCTTTTCTAATTATTGCAATTACTATCTAGATTTTTTAGATTTCAATAAGAATTTAACAATTAACCATATCATTAAGGATTTTAAAAGAATCTTTCCCCAACATTTAATGCCTCATGAAATGGAAAAATTATTAGAATTAACAGGTTTACAGAATAAGTTAAATGAAAAAATTAAAAATCTGAATGAGTTAGAAAATTTTTATGTTTCTATAATTATTTGTTTATTAAAGTATCCTAAAGTGATTATCATTGAAGAAAATGAGTTTTTAAAACATAATCAAGCTCATGTTATTAAACAACTGATTAATATCTTAGATAATATGAACATTAATCTTAATGTATTATGATTTACCAATGAAACTAGTTTAATGCTAGCTGACTATTGTTTTGATTTAACTAATAACCAATACTTTGAAATTAATAATTGTTTAACGATTTATACATCACAAAACTTATTGTTTACCAATAAAAAGAGTTTTATGGCTAAAATGACTTGATTCAAGTATTTATGCTTCCATTTGATAAAACAACATTTATGGACGATTATTTTGAGTCTTATAGTAGGATTTGCTGTGGTGATTGCCGGAATTCTTTTAAGAAGTAAACAAATTACCAAGGTTATGGATGTCTTTTCCTATTTATTACCTTGGGTAGGAATTATTACAATGATTTCATTAGTAGTTTTTCCTGTCTATTTTAAGCAGAACCAATTTTTGATTAATTTAAATATTTCAGGCTTCTCCCATATTAACACAATTTTAAATACAATTCTGTTTGTTGTGATTCTTTCTATCCTACCAATTCTTCCAGCATTATTGATAGTTTTATTGCTTTATTATACTAGTGATATTATTAATTATTTGGCTATCAAACACATTATCTATCCAATTCTTTGTTATCTCTTACCAATCATCCTTGCTTCCTTTATTTTTAGTATTAAATTACGGATTAATATTAACTAGTCATTATAGAGACTTAAATAGTATAATAATAAGTATATTATTATTATATTAGTGAGGTTAGAATGGACCGTAAATTTAGTGAACAAGAATTAATTCGTAGAGCAAGTTTAAAGAAATTACAAGATGCTAATTTAAACCCTTATGAAATTGAAAGAGTAGAACGTTCATGTACATTAGATGAATTTGTTAAGAAATATCAAAACTATTCCAAAGAAGAACTACATGATCAATTTGCTAATGAACTTTTGACAGTGGCAGGAAGAGTAATGAATATTCGTCAAACTTTTGCTCATATTAAAGATTTTTCAGGCAAATTACAACTATATGTCAATAAGAAAGAAGATGCTGAATTATTTGAAAGATTTAAAGAAGTAGATATTGGTGATATTGTTGAAGTTAAGGGTTATCCAATGAAAACAATGACTGGGGAAACATCTATTCATGTTAAATCTTTACGAATTATTTCTAAAGCATTGAAAGTATTACCAGAAAAATTTCACGGGTTACAAGATGAAGAAATTCGTGCTAGACATCGATATGTAGATTTGATGGTAAATGAAGAATCAATGCAAACCTTTATTCTACGTTCTAAGATTGTTTCTTTAATTAGAAAATATATGGATAGTCAAGGATATTTGGAAGTCGAAACTCCTGTACTACAACCAATTCTTGGTGGAGCTGCAGCTAAACCTTTTGTTACTCATCACAATGCATTGGATAGAAATTTTTATTTAAGAATTGCTACTGAATTACCATTAAAAAAATTAATTGTTGGTGGTTTTGAAAAGATTTATGAAATTGGAAGAATTTTCCGTAATGAAGGGATGGATGCCACTCACAATCCTGAATTCACTTCAATGGAAGCTTATACTGCTTATGCTGGAATGGAAGAAACAATGGCATTAGTAGAAAACATTTTTCGCTTTGTGATTGATGAATTAAAAATTACTACTGTTACTTACCGTGGATTTGAAATAGACTTATCTAAACCTTTTAAAAAAGTTCATATGGTAGATTTTATTAAAGAAGTGACTGGAATTGATTTTTATAATGTTAAAACTGTGGAAGAAGCTTTATCGCTTGCTAAAGAACACAAGATTGAAGTGGCAAAACATCAACATTCAATTGGACATATTATTAACTTGTTTTATGAAACCTATTGTGAAGAAAAATGTATTGCCCCAACATTTGTCTACGGTCACCCTGTAGAAGTTTCTCCATTGTCTAAAATTGATTACCAAGACAAAAGATTCACCAAGAGATTTGAATTATTCATTGGACAAAAAGAATTTGCTAATGCTTTTGCTGAATTAAATGATCCCATTGATCAATACGAAAGATTTGAAGAACAATTAAAAGAAAAAGATTTAGGTAATGATGAAGCTAACGAAATGGATATTGATTTCTTAGAAGCACTTGAATATGGATTACCTCCAACTGGTGGATTAGGAATTGGTATTGACCGATTAGTAATGTTACTTTCTGGCAATGATACCATTCGTAATGTATTATTATTCCCACACATGAAGGACAAGATTTAAGATTGAAAAAAATCCCTGCAGCTTATCAGCAAAAACATAATAAGAAAGAACTATTAAAAATCATTAGTGGTTTTAAATCTATTTTAATTGATGATTTTAAGTCATACTTTAAATTAGTAGATGTTGATTATGAATTTGTAATTGAACCTAATGATATTTTCTATCACAATCGTCATATTAATTTTGATAATTTGTTATCAAGAAAAATTTATCAATTAACCGAATTTCCAGATTTATCTTTAATTAAATTATTACATGATACACAACCTGATTTTGGTTTCATTACTTATTTTAAAGCAATTAATAGAGATAGCCATTTTTCCTTTGTCAAAAACATCTTTGAGTACAAAATTGCTATTCAAAAACCTATTCTTTATGTAGAGATTACTAATTCCAAAACGATTGATAATATTAATAATGAATTGATTAAAATCATTAATAACAATATTAAATCGCTTAATATTCCTCATGCTTTATTGTTACCAGAAAAATTTAAAGTAATGGCATTGCAAGAATTAAATAAGTTATATCCTACTATTTCTATTAAAGATGCACTAAATGAAATTGTAAAAGATAAGAATGGTTTATTATTATATAACCTTGATGAAACCTTTGATCATATTAGAGAAAAGAAAAATTTTAGTTTCTTTAAAAATGCTTCTTTTTATGTTAAATCTAATGTAAACAATGAATTAATTAGATTGTTTAGTTTTAACATATGTCCTACAAGAACAGAAGTAAGAGAATATTTAAAATACGAAGATACTAAAATTAAAGAACAAAAGCTAGAAAAAGATATTCAAACTATTTTTAGTGATTTTAATGATATTCTAGGGATTGAAATTAATTTCAGTCGATTGTTGATATATGTGCTACAAAAAATGCACATTGCTGAAGTAGTTAGACTACCTCTTGATGAAGAAACTAGAAAACAATTTGAAGATAATAAATTATTTTTGCTTTAACATTCTTTTTAAAACATCCATTGTGATATTAGGATTTGCTTGTGAATTAGTTTCTTTCATTACCATTCCAACAAAGAACTTTTCTACTCTTTCTGGACGGTCATTATATTGAGCTAACATATCAGCATTTGTTTGCATATATTTTTGAATAATATCACCAATGATTTTTTCATCTGTAATTTGTGTAAAACCTAACTCCTTAATTAGATCAGTAATTGCTTTATGTTGAGCGAATAATTCAGCTAGTAAACTCTTAGCTTGTTTTTGATTAATTTCCTTTACTACAAATAACTTTTGCATTAATATAATGAATTCTTGAATGTAAAATTCTTCTAGCTTTTCAAGTGCTATTTCTAGCTTATCAAGTAGTCCAATTAATTCATTAGAAATTCAATTATAAATTTGTAAAGGTTCTGTACCGATTGCACCATAAACTCTATCATATAATTTGTACAAATTGTAATTGTCTAATAGTAAGTTAATTTGTGATTCATTTAGTTGACATTTTTGATGTAATTTTTCTGCAATAGTTCAAGGATCTTTATTAGCATTTTTTAAAATTTCTTTTACTGTTTCTTCAGATAATTTGCAATTAATAATATTTGGTTCTGTAATATAACGATAATCGATTGCATTTGTTTTAGCTCGCATAAATTCTGTAGTACCTTTAGTATCATCAAATCTTCTAGTTTCTTGTTGGATAGGCTCATTAGTTAAAATCAATTTTTGTTGTCTTTTAATTTCGAATTCAATGGCTTTTTTAACATTGCTCAAAGAATTAATATTTTTAATTTCTACTTTATTACCGTATCAAGTAGCACCTTCAGGACGTAAGGAAATATTAACATCAGCTCTCATTGATCCATCTTCCATTTTGGCATCAGAAATATTTTTAAATATTAACAATCTTTTTAAAGCAGATAAATACTCATATGCTTCATCAGCAGAATGAATACAAGGAGTTGTTACAATTTCAATAAGCGGAATACCAGCTCTGTTGTAATCCATCAATAAATTATTATCTACACTAGTTTTTTTAGCTGTATCTTCTTCTAAATGAATTCTTTCAATAGTGATTTTCTTATCTTTACCAATTTGAATTTCTCCATAACTACCAATGGGATAATGTTGTTGAGTAATTTGAAAACCTTTTGGTAAATCCATATAGAAATAGTTTTTACGGTCAAATTGAATGTTTTCATAATTAATTTTCATTTTTAAAGCATCTGCTAAGATAATTCCTTTTTCAATAGCAGCTTTATTTGGCATTGGAAGAATACCAGGTAAAGCTAAATCCATTCATGCAACTTCAGTATTAGGTTGTGCATAGTGGGTGTTAGTAGCAGAAGAAAACATTTTCGTTTTAGTATTTAAAACAATATGTACTTCGATTCCAATAATTACTTCAAAATTCTTCATTATGCTTTTTCTCCTTCAAGAATGGTTTTTGCAATATTTAAAACTAATTGGTCTTGTTTTTGTGCTGCAGTAATATTAATACCTAATGGCATTCCATTAACAGTAATTGCTGGAATTGTTAATGAAGGAAGTCCTGCAAAATTAGCGATTTGTAATGCATCATCACATTTATTGGCATATTGAACACCTTGATTAACTTCTTCAAAGGTAGGAGCAATTCTACTAGAACCTGGAAGAATAATTGCGTCATAGTCTTTAAATATTTCATTAGTACGATTAATTAATAAAGTTCTAATTTGTTTAGCTCTTAAATAAATATCATTAAAATTCATATGTAAGGTTGCATAAGAACCAATAATAAATCTTCTTTTTAATTGTCTTCCTAAGAAAGCGGTTCTTGACTTAATTGCTGTATCATAAAAGTTTTTTCCTTCAATGTGAGAACCAAATAAAATACCAGTTAAATTAGCATAGCAAGCAGAAGCTTCAGAATAACTTAGAGCTTTATAAATCGGATCAATTAAGCCAATCAATTGGGAATTAAAGTCAATGTAAGAAATGGTAAATTTATTTTCTAATGTTTTAATGTAGTCTAAAAATGCTTGCTTTTCATCCTTTTCCATATATTCAATTGTTTCATTTAAAATAACAATTTTTTTACCTTCTACTGGTTGGAGATTTTTATAAAATTCATTGTTAGCAATAGAAACAGAACTAAAGTCTTGGTTATCTTTTTGTACTAAGTAACTTAAAACAATCGCAATATCTTCTAAACTACTAGCTAGAACTCCTACATGGTCAATACTAGGTGCATAAGGGAAAACACCATAACGTGAAATTAAACCATATGTAGGTTTATAACCATAAATACCTAAATAACTAGCAGGTTTTCTAATAGAATCACCTGTATCAGTAGCAATAGCAAAATCAACAATTTCTTGTTGGACTAGAACAGCTGAACCTGAAGAACTTCCACCAGTAATTCTTGTTTTATCTAAAGGATTATAAACTAATCCAAAAGCAGAAAATGTTCCAGTTCCTCCTAAACCAAATTCATCCATATTATCTTTAGAAAGAAGAACAGCATTTTGTTCATCTAATATCTTTTTCACAGTTGCATTATATGGAGGAACATATTCTTTAAGAAATAAACTTCCACCAGTGGTAGTGATGTCTTTTGTAGCGATATTATCTTTTAGTGAATAAACAATACCATCTAATAATGAATTAGTCTTTTCTCCATATTGAAAATCCACAGTTTTTAGCGAAGCGTTTAGTGATGCAACATTATTTAATTCTTTTTCTTTCTTTTCATACAACGCTTGTGGAGTGATTTTATTGTCTTGAAATTCTTTTTGATGTCTTAAAATTCTACTTGTCATTTTTAATTACCACATATTTATCTTTCATTAATTTACAATTCCCAAAAGGATTTTCATCGTGTTCATCATTGATAATATCTTCTCTAAAAGGTGTTGCTTCAAAGGCAATACAAAAATTAGTAGGTTGTACATCATCAACAGCAATTTCACTAATACTACTTAATTGTTTTTGAATATCTGCAAATTCACTACAAATACTATTGATATCATCGTCAGATAATTCAAATAACAACTCTTCTGATAAAATTTTAATTTGTTCTTTTATTTCTTTCATATTTAATACCCTCTATATTTTACTATGTAAAATATCTTTTTGTCTTTTAAAATTTTTGGTAATTAATCTAAGCTAGATAATTTCACAATCATCAATGTATTCTAGTTTGACATTTGGAGTAATGACTTTAAATACCGGATAGATAACAATTAGGTTTAAAACCACCATTGGAGCAAATAATAATGTTCTAATTAGTAATCAAGCATTATAGTCAAGTGTACTTAAAGCTGCATCATAAGCGGGAATAGTAATAACATTAACAAGTAATTCTCCCATTACAATACAAACAAAAACAGGTGTGAAAATCATATATCATGAATTGTCTTTGTGATAAATCTTAGAATTTAAAGTTTTCACATAATTCTTGTATCAAAGATTTTCATAATAAGTTTCATATTGCATTGATAGGAATGCAGTTTTTAATGTATCACTAATTTCATATTCATTTTGAGCATTAAGTTTAATTAAATTATCAGTCATTAGATGACTAACAATTCTTTGATTGGAAATTCCAGTTCTTGCATCTAAAGCAGGTAAACTGATAGAACTTGAAGTACAAATATGAGCTAGTGCATCTAATTCCATTTTTTCACGTTTAGCAACTAATAAATGTTTTAGTTTAGCACGATTGATTTTAAATAAAGAAGGATCATTGTAATGGTCATAATAAGTTTCAGTTAAGAGTTTTCCATGACTAATGTTTTTTTGATGAATTGTCTTTATAGTAAATAAAATTCATACGATTGCAATTGATACTAAAATAAAACAAGTAATAATAACTGCTATTCCTCATAAAGGAACATCAATATCAATAGAAAAGACGGTGACAAATAAAATTCTAAATCAATTCGTAATACCATCTTTTCTAGCTACAAATAAATAGATTAATAATATAGATAAGAAACAAGTTAGTATCATTAGAATAGTAGAATAAATAGCAAATTTTAAATCATTCTTTTTGGAAAGATTAACAACGTATTTAATTAATCCGCCAACTAATCCAAAAAACATGGCTGAAACGAAGTAACCGATATGAAAAACTCCACCAGTTAGAGAAATCGTTAAAAAATCAGTAGCAGCACCAATACACAATCCAATAATAGGACCAAACATCATTCCACCAATCTTAATTAAAATACTTTCTAAAATAATTCTCGTTCCAGGTCATACCCGGAAAAATACAGAGACTAAGTCAGCTGTTACTACCATTAATAACAAAAGAATAGCTACTGATAAAGCCACTGTCATCCCAATATTGGTAATTCCATGAGTATTAGCACGAGGAATAATATTAAATTTTCTTTTTAAATAAACACGATAATAAATCTTTTTGATAGCTAAAAGAATAAAAACTAAAACTAAAAATACTGCAAATAAAATTGATGATTGAAATAGATTCATAACTATCACTTAATATTATAATTTTTTTTATTCATTAAAAATGAATTAATTTTACTAAAAGGACGAGAGTTAAAAAAATCTCTATAAGCAGATAATGGAGAAGGATGAGAAGATTTAATAATATAGTGTGTTTTATTGGTAATTAGTTTCTCGTATTTTTGTGCCGGGTTTCCTCATAATACAAAAACTACATTATCACATTCCTGATTAATTTTTTCAATTACATGGGTAGTAAATATCTCTCAACCATAATCTTTGTGAGAAAGACTCTTTTTGGCTTCGACAGTCAGAATGGTATTTAATAATAAAACTCCTTGTTGTGCTCAATCACTTAAATTACAGTTTGTTCTACAAATTCCTAAATCATTATCTAATTCTTTGAAAATATTAACTAAGGATTTAGGAGCTTTATTATTAGCAACACTAAAAGCAAGACCATGTGCTTGATGTTCATTAATGTAAGGATCTTGACCTAAAATAACCACATGAGTTTGTTTAATATCAAAAAAAGAAAAAGCTGCAAAGACATCTTCAGTTGATGGATAAATGATAGATTGACAATCACTTAAATGTTCTTGTAGTTGTTTGAAATAAGGTAATTGCATTTCAGCATTGATAAAACTACTTCAATCGGTTTTAACATTGTTGTTGATAATATACATAAATTATGCCTTGGTAAAGGTTTTTCTTCTTTTTACACTAAATAAATTGTCACTACTAATTTGTTGAATATCATTAACACTTTTATTTAAAGATGCAGATGCAGAAGCATTTGGAGTAAAAGTAAAACTATCTTTAAGAGAATTAAAAATTGTACTAGCAGGATTATTAGCATCAAGGAAGTTTTTATATGGGAAATTACCATCATATAAATCAGTTACATAGGTTTTTACTGAATTATTAAATTCAACTTGAGTTTTTACATCATTCACTACTTGAGTTGTTTTATCTTCTTTCATATATTGCAAACCATCAAATCACAATGGTCAAGCAAAAGGATCATTAGTATTTTTTGGATCTAATCCAACAACATTAAGAATTCCAGTAGAATAGTAAGTTAGTTCTCCTTCGTTAGCTCTTGAACCTGGAGCAGGTGGTGTTGGAGCAGTTACCTTTTTGTAATAAGAACTTATTGTAGGTTGCACATTCAAATTAAGAGTTTTGTTGAAAGCAACATCTCAACTAGAAACTAAATTGTCTTGAGTAATATCTTTGAATTCAGGTGTTTTCAAATATTCTCTTCAATAGCTTTGTCAGTTAGAATTCTTAATATCATTAAAGTTAGTAATATCTTCTACAGATGAACCACCGTTAGATTTTCAATACCCAAATGTCATTTTAATGTTAGTCACTTGAATAAGACGGTCTTTAATATTTATTTTTTGTGGTCTTTTGTCTTCAGGAATGCTAGTATCAGAATTATCTGGCTCTGGTTTAAATTCTTGACCATAATTTCATTCAGGTGGAAGCGGGTCTGTCATATCGAAAGAAAGACTATTAACTCTTAAACGATATGTTTGTTTAGCTTCTCCCATTCCTATATGATAAGCTAGTTCAAATTGATTATTTACATGAGCATTACTAACTGCTAATTTAGGGTCAGCAGTTAACAAGTATAAATATTGGTTACAAATATTGATGATGTATGATGAAACAAGATTACCTAAAACTGCTTCATTGTATTTTTTTAAATTATCAGGATTAGGAAAAGTTTCTGGATTACTTGGGACATATTTATTGATATCATATTTCTTAGCATCATAAAGGTCATTGATACTTTTAAATGTTCCTGCAGATTCTTCATATTGAATACTATTATTGCTTATTTTGTAATTATTACTACCAATTTTATAAGCATAGTTGTTAACAACATTAGGAGTAGCACCTTGAGAACATGAAGTTAAGATACCAGAAGCAATAACACCACCAGTTAATAGAAGAATACTTGTAATACCAATTTTTTTATTAAATTTCATAGATTGATTATAACATAATAAAATATTTATTATTTATCAGTATATTTACCGATAGTTTTGTCAAAAAATAGTTGTACTTCTCCGGTTGCACCATTACGGTGTTTTGCAATAATGAAATCCACTAACACATTTTGTAAATAGGTTTTCGTTTTATCAGTTGATTTATCGTTATCTACTTCATCTCGTTCATAATTTAAAAAAGTAACTAAGTCAGCATCTTGTTCAATTGCCCCAGATTCTCTAAGGTCAGATAACATTGGTTTTTTATCACTTCCTTTTCTTTCTTCAATTTTTCTTGATAATTGAGCAATTGCAATTAATGGAGAACCAATGTCTCTAGCAATTGATTTAAGAAAACGTGAAATTTGAGACACTTCTTGTTGTCTATTAGTTCCAGCTTTAGTTGAACCTTGAACAAGTTGTAAGTAATCCACAATAATTAATTTAATTTTTTTCTTATTTGATTGTAGTTGTTTTAGTTTACTTTGAATTTCCATAATAGAAATATTAGAAGAATCATCTACATAGATAGGTAAATGAGCAATATTTTGAATAGCTTGATAGATAACGTATTCATCATTTTCGTTTCATGAACCATCTCTTAATACAGTTGATGGAATACCTGATTCACAACTCACTAATCTTTGATAAAGTTGATCAGCTCCCATTTCTAGTGAAAACATTACAACACATTCATCATCACGACATTCCTTAGCAGCATTTAGAATCATATTAAGAGCTAAAGCGGTTTTTCCAATTGATGGTCTAGCTGCTAGAATAATTAAATCACCTGCTTGAAAACCATTAGTAAATCTATCAATAGATAAATAACCAGTCGCAGTTCCTGTTAAAGTACCTCTATTTTTTCTAATTGTCATTAGCTTATCTTGATATTGTTTAGCAATTTCTTCAGAGGTGAAAAAGTCAGATGTATTCTTAGATTTCACTAATTGCATAAAGTTTTTTTCTAATTCTCAAATAGTGTCATCAAAGTTTCTAAAATCTAAATCCATATCGATTAAATCTTTAGAAAATTTATTCAATTGTTTAGTAATAGAAAAATTAGTTAAAGCTTCGATGTATGTATCTAAATCTAGTGAGTGTACATAATTAGCATTAATAACCACAAGATATTCATTAATTTTTTCAAAATCATATTTTCCACTTGAATGAATATAATTAGCTAAAATTAAAGGATTAACAATTGCTCCATCTAGTGATAATTCACGAATGGCATTGAAAATAATGCGATCTTCATCTTTAATAAAGTTTTCACCACTTAACTTATTAACAATTCTTGAAATAGTATTAGAATCATTTAATGCAATTGCTAGGACGGTTTGTTCAATTTCAATGATATTAGCAATAATTTCATCTGAAATTTTAGGCATTTTCAACCTCTACATTGACCTTTATTTCAGCAATAACATCACTTGATAATTTAATTTTAATGATGTGCAAGCCAACGTGTAATGGTTGAAAATCAATTAACATATATTTATTAATAATTTTCTTTTCAGCATTCACAAGATCAATTAATTCTTTGCTACTAATACTACCAAATACATTAGGACCTTTAGCTTTTAGGGAAAATTCATATGTTTTTGATTCTAATTCGCTTTTTATCTTTAAAGCGTCTTGACGTTGTAATTCTGCCTGATAATTTTCTTCATCAATTTGTTCATTTAATTTTTCAACAGCTTTTGCAGAGTATTGCACTGCTAATTTTTGCTTAATTAAAAAATTCTTGGCATAACCATCATTAACTTCTACTATTTGTTTTTCTTTACCAACATTTGGTACATCTTTTAATAATATGACTTTCATAGTAATGATTATATCAAATTTATAATAAATTATAAAAACTCTCTAATTTATTATTAAAAAGACTTTATGAATATATTAGCAACTACTAAAAGTAAAATGAATGCAAAGTTTATAATCTTTTATTTGAAATTTTTTATATTATATCTATAATATAATAACTATATGAATAAAAAGAATATTAGAAATTTTAGTATTATTGCCCATATTGACCATGGTAAATCAACTTTAAGTGATCGAATTATTGAATCGACTAATACTTTGTCTAAAAGAGAAATGCAAGATCAAATTTTAGATTCAATGGATATTGAAAGAGAAAGAGGAATAACTATTAAATTAAATGCCATCCAAATCAAGTATTTGGCAAAAGATGGAAGTGAATATTATTTTCATTTAATTGATACTCCAGGACATGTTGACTTTACCTATGAAGTTTCTCGTTCTTTAGCTGCTTGTGAAGGAGCACTTTTAATAGTCGATGCAGCACAAGGAATAGAAGCGCAAACACTTAGTAATGTTTATCTAGCATTAGAAAATAATTTAGAAATAATTCCAGTCATCAACAAAATTGATTTGCCTTCTGCAGATGTTGAAAAAGTAAAGAAAGAAGTAGAGGAAGTAATAGGTTTAGATTGTTCATATGCACCTTGTATTTCTGCAAAGAATGGTATCAACATTGATCAGGTGTTAGAAGCTATTGTAAAATACATTCCTGCACCAGTTGATTCAGATGATGAAAAACCTTTACAGGCCTTAATTTTTGACTCTTATTATGACTCTTATAAAGGTGTGGTTTGTTTTGCTAGAATTAAGCACGGAATTTTAAAGGTTGGCGACAAAATTAAGATGATGCAAACCGGTAAAGAATTTATTGTAACAGAAGTTGGAGTACGAACACCTTTTAATGTTAACAAGGAACAATTAGAAGCTGGAGAAGTAGGATGAGTTGCTGCATCTATTAAAAATATAAAAGATATAGCTGTTGGTGATACTATTACAAGTGCTATTAGACCTTGTAGTGAAGCACTTCCTGGTTATAAAAAAATATTACCAATGGTATATTGTGGATTGTATCCAATTGATACAGCTAAATATGAAGATATGAAAGAAGCAATGAATAAAATTGCTTTATCTGATGCTTCTTTAACTTATGAATATGAAACATCACAAGCATTAGGTTTTGGAATCAGATGTGGTTTTTTAGGTTTATTACATATGGATGTGATAAAGGAAAGAATTAGTAGAGAGTTTAATATTGAGTTAATAGCAACTGCTCCAAGTGTAAGTTATCAAGTAGTGAAAACTGATGGAACTATCATAAATATTGATAACCCTGCAGATTTACCAGATCCAACTCACATTAAAGCAATTGAAGAACCAATTGTTAAATTAACTATTATTATGCCTGATGAATATGTAGGTGGAATTATGGAATTGTGTCAAGAATATCGTGGTACATACCAAGATTTAGAATATGTAGATATTACTAGAAGAAGATTAATTTATCATATTCCATTAGGGGAAATTGTTTATTCTTTCTTTGATAGATTAAAATCTGTTTCTAAAGGTTATGCAACGATGGATTATGAATTAATTGGACACCATAAAGACAAACTAGTAAAGGTGGATATTCTTTTAAATGGTTCAAAAGTAGATGCATTAAGTTTTATTACACATTATGATTTTGCTTATAAAAAAGCTAAAGTAATATGTGAAAAACTAAAAGAACTTATACCAAAACATCAATTTGAAATTCCAGTACAAGCAGCAATTGGTGGAAAAATTATTGCAAGAGAAACAATTAAAGCAATGAGAAAAAACGTATTAGCTAAATGTTATGGTGGAGATATCACAAGAAAGAAAAAACTATTAGAGCAACAAAAAGAAGGTAAAAAACGTTTAAAAGCAATTGGTTCTGTTTCTGTACCTCAAGATGTATTTGTGAAAGTGTTGAGTGAATAATGATAACAAGAATCACTTCTAATACTAATGAAAAGATTAAAGAATTATATAAAAAAACTAGAGATTCTAAGTTTCAGTTATTTGTTATTGAATCAATGAATCTAATAAAAGAATTAGTAGCCAAAAAAGAAACTTTTGAAAACATTTTAGTAACACAAAATTTTTTAGATAAAAATAAATGAATAAAAGAACAAGAGAATGTAATTGTTGTAACTGAAAATATTATTCAAAAAATAGCTTTTGCTAACAATCCTCCAGAATGTTTATGTATTAAAAAATTAAATATTCCTTCTTTTAAAATTTCTAATGAAAATTATTTAATTCTTGATAGTATAAAAGATCCAGGAAATTTAGCAACAATTATAAGAACAGCTGTAGCTTTTAATGTTTGTAAAATTTTTATCAGTAGTGATTCTGTAAGTGTTTATAATGATAAAGTTTTAAGATCTACAATGGGAACAATTTTTGAGATAAAAATTCTTTACTATAAAGATATTTTGGATATTGTAAGAGAATTAGAAAAACATAAAATTGAATGTGTAGCAACGTGTTTAGATGAGCAAGCAATTCCACTTCATCAATACCAACCTAAAGCAAAAAATGTGGCAATTATTATGGGCAATGAATCACATGGTTTAGACACTAATTTTTTGAAGGTAGCAAAACATAAATGTTATATTGAAATATCTAATACGAATTCATTAAATGTTGCATGTGCATCTGCAATTATGTTATACCAATTATCACTATGAAACAAGTAATTATTATCACCGGTCCTACTGCTTCTAAAAAATCTAGTTTAGCAATCCAAATTGCTAAGGATTTAAATGGTGAAATTATTAATGCAGATTCATTCCAAGTTTATCGAGAACTAAATGCAGGAATTAATAAACCCAATACACAACAATTAAGTGAGGTGAAGCATCACTTAATTTCACATATGAGTATATATGATGATTTTGATATAAAAATATTTCAAGAACAATGTGTGAAAAAAATTGATGAAATCCTACAAAATAATAAAACGGTAATTATTTGTGGTGGAAGTAATTTATATATTGATGCAGTAATAAAGGGATATGACCTAGACAAGGCTAGTTCAAGAGGAGAAACAACGTTTTTTGATGATTGAGCATATGATGACGTTTATAATTATGTTCTAGAACGCGATGAAGAAGAAGCATTGAAGATTAATTATAATAATAAGAAAAGAATTATCAGAGCAGCACAAATCATTTTTCTAACAAATCAAAAAAAATCTACACAAGACATACAAAAAAATCATTATATTTACGATTGCTTCATTATTGAAACTACTAGAGATAGAAATAAACTATATGAATTAATTAATGAAAGAACAATAAAGATGTTAAATAACAATTGGGTTGAAGAAGTAAAGCAGTTAATGGATAAAGATCCTAATATTATTAATTTACAAGCCTTAAAAGCAATTGGTTACCCACAAGTTATTCAACATCTTCAAACAAATGAACCTATAGATATTGAAAGAATTCAACAATTAACTAGAAACCTAGCCAAGAAGCAACAAACTTGATGTCGTACAAAATACCAAAATAAATATGTATTTGATGTAGATAATGATAAATACGAAACCTTGTTGAATGATATTAAATTTTGGTTAAAATAATTTCTTTTTTTGCACTTATTAAATTCATAGAATATTGTTGATATTTTATTACTGAAGTAGCAAAATTTTATTAATATTTTTTTCTAAAAATTAAACTTTTTTATTTCAGGGAAACAATAAATAATGTATCTGTTATTAAGATACAAAAATTCAGTACTAATAATAACTTTTGCATATTTTTAACAAACAAAAATAAAAGGAAAAAATCTGTTTAATTTGTACGATGATATTGAAAAAAATTAAATTAAATAGTTTGTTTATTTGTTACATTTAGTCATAAAATATCTGCGCTTATTTGCACTTAAAATAAAGATAATAATTCCATTTAGTATTTAGAAAAAATAATAATTATTCTTGTATGAATTTAATACATATAAAAATTGAAGATTTATACTTTTGCTTATAGTTCAATTAATAGATAAAAGTTTGTTAATATCAATTGCTTAAAACAAAAGTAATATCTATGAACAAGTGAAGAACTTTTCTTATGCACTGGTATATTTAGGAGTTGAATGAAAGCTCTACTACCAATCATTTCTTAATAGGATGTGAATATAAGACTTCTATTAATTGAATAATCTTTCAATATAAGAATATTACGTATAGTAATCTTAAGATAGTAAAATATAAATTATGACTAAACATTTATATATTCATATTCCTTTTTGTAAGAATATTTGTCACTATTGCGATTTTGTCAGATTCCAAAAAGATAATCACGATAGTTGTATTAAAAAATATCTAGAAAACATTAAAAATCAAATAGCTCAGGAATCAGTGTTAAAACAATATACATCAATTTATTTAGGAGGTGGGACTCCTAATTTCCTTGCTGATGAAGACTTAGATGATTTATTATCTTTTTTATCTCCATATATTGATGATTCGAGTTCTTATGAATTTTGTATAGAATTGAATCCTGAATTTGTAACAGATTCACAAGTTGGAATTTTAAAAAGAAACAATATAAATAGAGTTTCTATTGGAGTACAAAGTACTAACAATAAAATTCTTAAAAATATCAATCGTCAACATACAATAGAAGATGTTTATTCTGCTATTGAAAAATTATATTTAGCTGATATTTTCAACATCTCTTGCGATTTCATTTATGCTTTACCAGAACTAACTTTCGAAGATTTAGATGATGCTTTTTCATTTATTGATAAATTCCAAATTCATCATGTGTCTTTTTATGCATTAGAAGTTAAAGAAGGTTCATATTTAAATAGTATTGATTATGAAGTAGATGAAGAAGTTGAAGCTGATCAACTTTTGTACATTGATAAGAAATTAGAATCAATGAATTTGAAAAGATATGAAGTTTCTAATTGAGCATTAGATGAAGCTTCACAATCTATTCACAACAAGGCATATTGGTTAACTAAAGATTGAAAAGCAATAGGTTTGTCTGCATCAGGATTTGAAAATCAAACACTTTATAAATGAACAGGTACACTTAACAAAATGGTAAAAGAGGAAGAACATCTGAGTTTAGCAGATTATTATTTACAAATACTAATGATGGGTTTAAGACTTGTGGATGGGATAGATGTTATTGATGATGAAAGAAATAGTGAAGCATATGCAATGTATTTCAACGATATTGTGAACTGTCGAATTAGAGGTAATAAATTACAATGTAAAAATATTAATTTATTGCATGAGACATTAGTAAATATTGTAGATGAAGTTCCAATGCAACAATTGAAAAAAAGTAAAAAGTAGAGTTATGTCTTTTTGTTATAGATTAGTTAATTGCTATTTAACTATTGTTAAGTAAATTAAAATTAGTTTAAAAATACAACAAAATTAAGGTTTTTTATGCCTCAAATTATTGGGTAAAATTATTTATATTATATATAATATAAAATACAATGAGAAGAAATAAAAAAAATTTAATATTTCCAAGTTTTGCTATTTTTGGGACATTATTGACATTTTCCCTTATTGGTGTTTATGCTGGGCTAAATAGTATTGTAATAGTCAGAGAAAATGAATTTAACAAAAATTCTACTTTCACTACAGCCATTAGTAGATCTGCTGGTAATCCAGAATTATTGGATGTAACAGGTACACCTATCACTCCATATTATAACAGCAAAAGACCTAATAGAATTTGAATGCGTTCAATAATTGGTTTCGAAGATTATCCTTGAATAGGTGTTAGATGATTTCCTGAATGAGACATTAGTTATGACAGTTTAACTTTCAAAGATGGTGGTGATGAGGCATGGTATAAAGGTGCTTGAACTAATATAGATAATTTTGGTGTCCCTGGTGTGGTGAGCGGCGGCGGGGTATTACATAACGCATTACTTATTCATCAATTTTACTACAATAGTGGTTTAGGTGAAAAATCTAGACTAGAAACATA
>JAHHTI010000090.1 GCA_020024735.1 Mycoplasmataceae bacterium
GCTTTTATTGCTTGTAACATTGCTGCTATGAAAGGATTCTTTAGTATTCCAATCCATAAGAACCACTGCCCTGAAAATGATTTATTCTTAACTATTAATCATGACATTAACCGTAGTTCTTCGTTTAAATCTTTATTTATCGGTATTCCTGCTTCATTTAAATTGGACGGAATGGATTCACCGTATAAAAACTATGTTATTTATGTGGAAAAGAAAATTCATACTAAATATGTTTATGATATTTTAATGAATAAGGTAAGAATGTTTAAAAAGAATACTACCCAATTTAATAATTATCAAGCCTTAGAACAAATCCAACCAATCTTCTTTAATGATGCGGTATTTGCTGGGGTTAAGGTGAAAGATTTTGTGGAATACTATAAGCGATTAGATTTTGTGAAGTATCAAGAAATTATTCCTAATTTTAACTTTGATCGTATTTTAAATATCCGTTTAGAATATTTAGACTATGATTCATTATTCTATTTACAAATGTTTACCATGATGTTTATTAATAAGAAAATCTTTATTATTGATAGTTATTCATTATCCAAGATTTCCACTAAGGTTGTCAATTTAGTCGGACAAAATAATATGAATTACTGATTAATTAGTAATGTTAAGAATTCTTAGTATTGTGGTTTTTTAAATTTTTGTGATTTTAAATTATTATTTTTTGCTCTCACTTTACGGTCAAAGTGTTCAGGATGAGAACGTGGGAAATCCACTAATTCTAAATCAATTTGTTTCGCAAGTTTATCTACACCAATTACCCGTACTTTAACATCTTGACCAAAACTAAAGACTTTTTGATGCTTTTTACCAACAATGGTATAGTTGTTTTCATTGTATTCATAAAAGTCTCCACCAATGTTCTTAATTCTCACTAAACCTTCAATCGTATTTTCCTTAAGTTCTACAAAGATACCAAAGGAAGTAATCGTACTAATCATGCCATCGAATTCCTGATTAATTCGATCACCTAAATATTCAACAAATTTAATGGCATTTACTTCTCTTTCAGTTTTTACTGCTTGAACTTCTAAAGCATTACATTGTTCACAAATATCAGGTAATTGATGTTTTATCGCTTCACGTTGTTCATTGGTATATAGTTGTGGAGCAAAATAATACATTCAAAACAAACGATGCACAATTAAATCACTATATCTTCTAATCGGTGAAGTAAAATGGGTATATTGTTTTAAAGCTAATCCAAAGTGATGAAGGTTTTCTATTTCATAAGTAGCTTTTTCCATTGATCTTAAAATTAATTTAGTAATTAATTCATCATTAGGAAATCTTTCTTTGTTAATGGCTAACCATTGACTAATTTTTAAAGAAGTAATATCATCAAAGTCTTTGGGATTAACAAAGAATCCTAATTTTTTTGCTTCAATTGCTAATTTATCTAATTTTTCTCTTGAAGGACGATTGTGAGTTCGGTAAATAAAAGGCATTTTTAATTCATCCGCCTTAATGGTAACCGCTTGATTTGCACAAACCATAAAATCTTCAATCATCATTTGGGCAGCTTCATGTTGCTTAACTTCAATCGCTAATACTTTGTTTTCTTGATCTAAGATAATAACTGGTTCTTTAATATTAAAATCAATGTATCCAGCAGCTTGCATTTTCTTTCTTAAAATTAAATGTAATTGGTATGCTTCATCTAATTGTTGATAAAGGGATGGTGAAAAAGAGTTATTAGTAGTCTTAGTTTTAAAGTATTGATTAACATCATCATAACTAAAACGTGCTTTAGAAATCATTGATGCAGGATAAAGGTCAATTTGATGCATGTTACCATTATTATCAATCATCATATCCACCACTAAGACATGTTTGTTTTCTTGCGGATTTAAAGAACATCAATCATTACAAATAAGATGTGGTAACATTGGAATGACTCTATCTGCTAAATATACTGATGTTCCTCGTTGGTAGGCTGCCTTATCTAATGATGAATCAAGAGTAACATAACTAGCAACATCAGCAATCGCCACAGAAAGGAAATATTGTGAGTCATTGATTTTCTTTACATAAATAGCATCATCTAAATCTTTGGAAGATGCTGGGTCAATCGTCATATAGTCACGAGCACTGACATCTTTTCTTAAAGCATCACATTGAGGATTACTTTTTAAATGTTTCACATCGGCTAAAACTTGGGGTTCGAATTGGGGTTCAATACCGTTTTCATAAACTACCGATAAGATATCACTATCAATATCATTAATGTGTCCAATTACATATAAGACTTTTGCTTTGGCTTTGGTATTATCAATGAAAGTAGTAATCTCAATTAAAATCTTTTGTCCATCTACAAGGAAAGATGTATCTTCTAATTCAATTTCATAATAATTCTTTTGATCATCGATTTTAATTTCATAGCTATGTGGTGTTTTTTTATAATAAGTAGCCACAAACCGTTTTTTATTACGACTAGCCACTTCTTTTACTACGGCATTTTGCATGCCATTAGGATTATATTTATCCATTGGATGAAAAGTAATGATATCACCATTTAAAGCTCCATTTAAATTAGTACTAAAAACAAATCATTCCCGAATCACTTGAGAGTGTTGTTCATCAAATTGCTTGATAAATCCATCACCACGACTGTTAATCGAGATTACTCCCTCATATACAACATCTTTTTGAATAGGGCCATTAACATAACCTAAAACAATACTTCCTGAATCCAATTGTTTAAGGATTCTTTTATCCACTAGTGTTTGGATAGTAGTATTTATTTCTTGGTAGTTATGATAATGGTAAAGATGAGCAAACTTCTTTTGAAGAATATGAACAGGGATAGGACGATTATTTTCAGAAGCTACCACTGCAATCAATTTTTCAATAAGATGTTGATCCATAATAAAATATTTAAAGCTAACGACCCGTTGCTGCCAATACAACAATCGCAATTGCTATACCAATTAAACAAATAAACATTATAAATTGCAAGATTTTAATAATCCCTCTATCTTTGGTTTTCTTGAAGATTTCCAAATCTTGACCAGAAACATTACTTAAACCAGCATCACTTCCAGTTCCAGATAATAATAAACCAATGATAATAACTACAAGAGCAACAATTAAAATAATAATAGTAGTAGACATATATTTATTATATATGATTAGTTTATCAATGCATATATTTATTGAATATTTTGCAAATTCTTTTCCTTTTGATAGTAAAAAACATTTTACTTTTAGCATTTGCTGTTTTCTAAATGCTCTGATTTTATATTTAGCTTCATTAGATAAATAGTTAGTTGCAAAATTTAAGTAAGTAGCATCACTATCTCCGATTATTTGCATTTTTCTCTTTTCAAAGTAGGCAATGTCTTTATATTCGTTGAATTCTCGTTGATTCTTGTTGAAGAATACTGACTTATTACTAATTCCCAATAATAATCGCAAAGGGTTTTGTTCAAATTTATTCTTACTATTATTTGGGATTTCTGTTAGATAGATAATATTGGGATTATTTTTGATTCTATCCACAATACTGCAATCATACGTACTAAAACCCACAATAATAAATTGAGAATTTTGGTTGGCATATTTTAAAGCATATTCGATGTTTTTATCACTAACTGATAAAGCAACGGTTCTTGCTAATGTAAGTACTTTCTTTAAGTTTTCTTCATCAATGTTGCCTCATAGTGAAGTAATATTAACAGGTTGAAGAATATTAATATCACCTGCATAATAAACAACTAAAGGCGGCATATAGATTTCTTTAAAATTCTCAGGGTATCTTTCATCAATAATAGTTATGTAATTTGCTTGTTCTTCTATATCATCGAATTTTTCTAAATCAGCTACATCAATTCTTTCTTTTCTTTGGATAGCTTCATAAACACTATCTCAGTCTCCTTTATATTTATAGTTGAAGAAGTTAACAACTTTATTCATTTCGAATTTACTCATTTTTTTATTCTCCTTATTTGTCTTACATATT
>JAHHTI010000091.1 GCA_020024735.1 Mycoplasmataceae bacterium
ACACTAGGATAATTTCCCAAATTGAAGGGATATTATTCATGGAGATACTCCTTTTTAAATTTAGTAGCATACACAAGCTTTTTTTATGAGAGTTCATAGTACTTACGACCTCCTTTTTTTGTTACAGACAACATGTATTCAACATTATGTATGATGAGGCTGTTTAGATGCTTCTACACATCTTACACATACCCGAGGTCTTAGAATTGACTAAACATATAGTTTACTTTTTATAAATAGTTACTACGATCCTGCTACTACGGAATCTTATTGTAGGAACTCTATTTAATTATATAATAATTAAATACAATGTGCAAGATAATTTTAATTTTAGTATAAGTATCAAAACTTTTGATTAAAAATTACTTCCTTAAAATAAGGAGTAAAATATAAAATATGCGTTTAATTATTTTCGGCGGTTCTTTTAACCCTATTCATCTTGGTCATTTACAAATAGCAAAGAATGCTTTAAAAGTCTTAGAGGCAGATTTGGTTTTGTTTGTATTAAATAATCAATCAAAAAATAAAGAAGTCACCACACCTATTAGTGATCGTTGAGCAATGCTAAATCTAGCAATTGCTGATGAACCACAAATGCAAGCTTGTGATATTGAATTAAAACATCAAGGAGTATCTTACACCATTGATACTTTAAAGGAATTACATCAACTTTATCCACATGATGAATTATTCTTCTTAATGGGAGCTGATCAATGGTCTCAGATTCAAGAATGAAAAGATTATCAAGAATTAAATCAATATGCACAAATTGTTGTTTATCCCCGTGAAGATTACCCTTTAACTCAACATTCTGGTATCAATGCCATTTTCTTATCAAATCTTCTTACTAATGATATTTCCTCAACCAAAATTAAAGATAAAGGAACATGGGTAAAAGATCTTCCTACGGTAGTTAATGATTATATTAATGAACATGGTTGTTATCCATTAGAACATTATAAGTTATTTAATATTAGTGAAAAAAGATGACAGCATTCTTTAAGAACTGCTCAAATGGCTAAAAATATAATGCAAATTTTTGCACCTCAAGATGCTCATTTAGCATGAGCTGCAGGAGTTTATCATGATGTTTGTAAATGTGAATCACAAGCTTGATTAGAAGAACAAGCTTATCAAAAATACCATCTTCCACATGCTGTTTCATGAAAAGTTTTACACGGTCCAGTAGCAGCATGCTATTTACCCGAAGTTTTAAACTTTCATCATCCAGTGATTTTAAAAGCTATTGCTTTGCATACATGTCCTTTAGATGGTGCAAGCTTTGATGAGTTAAGTTTATTAGACAAGATATTATTCTGTTGTGATAAATTAGAACCTTGCCGGACTGAAGAAGATATGTCTGATATTGATAAGTATCGAGAATTATTAAAACATGATGTTGATGCTTGCTTTTGAGGTATCATTAATTATTTGAAGCAGGAGTACCATTAATATGACAGGGATTATTTTAAATAATCTTCATCAAATTGATCAATTATTCAAAGAACAATACTTTGCTGATTTTTTTGTACACCGGATTAAGGGTCGTAAATTTTATGTTGTGAAAGCCATTAGTGAGGAAATGTTTGTGATTACTTTTTGTGGTCAACAAGAGTATGAAGTAGCTGCTTGTACTGCTCACTTGATTACTAATTTTAATCTCACTAATTTAATTTATCTTGGGGTTGGAGAAAATATTAACCCCGAAGTTAATGACTATGATATTTTATTAGCTACTCAAGTAGTTGTCCACCAACATAAAAATCATACCTATAAGAAATATCTAACGGCTGAGAAATATAATAATCTGATTAAAAAAACCTTAATGGTACAAAACCTCAATTTTTCTCAAGGAGAAATTTATGAAGCTCACTATGCTGGAGAAATTAATCATTTAATTGCTGCTGTCCATGATGTTGCCAGTGCTCCAATTATGGCGACTTGTCACTATTACGAAATCCCTTGTGCTTTTTTAGTCATAAAAAAGCATTATGAACATTTAGAATTAGCACGTTTAATTGATAATTTAACCTATAATATAATTCAAGAAATTGGTTATGATAATTTAAAACAAAAGGATGAAATTGTCTAGGAGGATATATGAAGAATCAATGAGATTGAGATTTAGAACATCTATTACAAGGGAAAAGTTTAGATGAGCTTTTTAATGAATGAAAAAATCAATTAGAAAAAATTAATGCACTTTATGCTCATTTTTTAGATACACAAGAAAATTTTGTGACCTGAATTGAAGAAGGGGAAGTCTTAAGTAAATTATCCAATCGTTTAAGTAATTATATTTCTAATAAAGCGAATGAAGATGTAACTAATCAAGAATGAATAGGATGAAGTCAAAAACTAAGTCATATTAGTAACGAATTTAGTGTTAAGATGGCAAACTATGATAACTTAATTATTAAGCATGCTAAAAAAGTTCAAGAATATTTAAAAGACCCACGGATTAGTGAACATCTGATTGGTTTTAATGAAATTTTACGTTACCAACCTCATATCCTTGATGAAGCTTCCGAAAAGTTATTAGCAACACTTTCTAAATGTGATGGTGGCATTGGGGAAATGTATAGTACTTTAACGGATGCTGAAATCAAATATGACGATGCTATTGATAGTAAAGGGAAAAAGCATAAGATTGATAATATGTCTCAAGTCTTTATTAATTTAAAAGCGGCTGATCGTACTTTAAGAAAAACCTCATGAATTGCTTTTCATAAAGCCTTCTATGATTTTAAAGCAACCTTAACAAGTTCTTTATATTACACCTATTTAACCTTTAATACTCATGCGAAGATTTACCACTATGAAGACTACATTGATTCAACTTGTTTTGATGATGAAATTGACCGTTCTTTATTATTACATATTTATGATGAAGTAAAAAAATACAAAGACGGGTATGCTGAATATTTAAAACACAAGGATAAATTATTAAAGCAAAAATTAAAACTATCAAAAATTGAACCATGAGATGCAAGTGTTGATTTAACCACCAATAAAATTACCATTGAACCAGAAGAAGCTAAGGAAATAGTATTAGCAGCTACTGCTGTTTATGGTAAAGAATATACCAATGCTATTAAAAGAGCATTTAAAGAAAATTGAATTTCTTGATTCCCAAAGAAGAATAAGGCCACTGGAGCTTATTCAATTGGTGGGACAAAAGGGTTAGATAGATTTTATATTATGATGAATTATGATAAAACCTTAAATTCTGTTTATACCTTAATTCATGAACTAGGACATTCTTTAAATTCTTATTATTATTCGCTTGCCCAAAAAGTTTATCAATCAACTAGTATTTTTACTGCTGAAATAGCTTCCATTACCAATGAAATGATATTAAACTATTATCTTTTAGATAAATATGCTAATAATCCTCAAATGCAAGTACAAATCCTTGATGAATTATTATCAGGCTTTTATGCTACTACAACTAGACAAATCATTTTTTCTAATTTTGAATATGAAATGAATGCCATTGTTAATCGTAATGAACCTTTTGTTTATGAAACCGTGGCTCATAAGTATTTAGAAATGATGCAAGCATATATGGAAATTAAGAAACCGGAAAAATATGCAAAAGAACCTTATAAGTATACTTTAGCTACTCCTTTAAGAATTTCACACTTCTATGTAGGCAACTTCTATGTCTATAAATATGCAATTGGTCAAGTAGTTGCAATTATTTGTGCAGCTAAGATTCATGCTGGTGATCAAGCTTTTATTAACAAGTATTATGAATTCTTAAAATCCGGGACTTCTAAATCTCCATTAGATACCATTAAAATATTAGGGATTGATTTAAATGAATCAGCTCCTTGAGAATATGCTAATGAAGTTATCCAAGAATTTATTAAGCGATTTAAAAAGATTAAGAAGTTGTAGGAGAT
>JAHHTI010000092.1 GCA_020024735.1 Mycoplasmataceae bacterium
CTTCATATTTGTCATTATTATCATTATTGCTGTTTATGAAAATAGATTAGGTAATCGTAGAAGAGCAACTGCTACTGAATTAAGTGATAGTGAAACTACTAGTGTGTCTGCTAGTGATGAATAAATAATTAGGATAAACTTATAGAAGTTAAATAAAGGTAGTAAACATTTATCCAAAAATTAGTAATAAGAGATATATAATCTATATTATTAGTATATCAATAAGAGGTAAAAATATGGAATTGACATTTGAACAACTTGTAGAAAAAAAGAAGAAAATCAATACTTGTGCTAATGTGTTTGCATGAATAGATGAAGTTCATGCGGCTAAGGATAATTTAAATAGTATTAACTTTCTTTTTAAGATTGGTATCTTTTTTTATTTTTTAACCGGTATCTTTCTATTTCACTACCTTTATCTTTTAATCATGAAAGGTGTTCTTAAAGGTAAATATAAAAAATTATTAACCCAATATGCAAAAGCTCATGGGGAAGATAGAAAATATTGAGCACAAAAAGTTGAAGAAGAAATCGCTAAAGAAAAAGAAGAATTCTTTAATCAAAATAAACTTGATCAATTAAAGGCAGCAGAAAACGATAATATTGATAGTGATGATGAAGATTAATTCATATTAATTTCTACTCAAGAAATATCATCATCTTCTTCACAAGCAGCTAAGAAACGTTCCACCTTATCCATTTGGTCATCAGGAACATCTACTTTTTGATTTGCAATATACTTGATTTCAGCTGAAATGAAATTAATATGATGTTGTTCTAAATTTTCTTTAACAGCATAAAAATCATTTGGTTTAGTGTAAAGGATGTAATAATCTTCTTCGTTAATTAAATCGACAATATCATTTTCAATGGTAGCATTTAAAATGTCATCTTCACTAGCTGCTTTAGCATCAAAAATAATTTCTCCTAGTTCTTCAAAAATCATTTTCACACTATTAGGTTTTGCTAATTGTCCGTGTAATTTTGAGAAATAACCTCTAATAGCACTAACTGCTCTTTGTTCATTATCAGTTAAGACTTTAATTAAAATGGCTAAACCATTAGGTCCATACCCTTCATAAAACATTTCTTTAAAAGCTGCTTGATCTTTATTAGCACCATTAATATTTTTTTCAATTGATTCTCTTGATAGATTACAGTTTAATGCTCTAGCAATAGCAGCTTTTAAACGTGGGTTAGCTTCGGGATTAGGACCTCCTACTTTAGCTGCAGCTTTAATTTCTTTTGCACACTTCATTCATAGTTTTGCTTGTTGTTGTTGTTTTTTATTAATTCCAGATGCAATAAGGTGTTTTCTTGGCATATTATTTTCCTTTATTTTTTTAATATGATATATTATATCATTTTCATTATATAGATAGTGTTTGTATTTAATTTATGCTTGTTTTTGATGTTAGAAGTGAGAAATATGAGAAACTTAGAACTTTAGAATTTAATAAGAGATATATTAAGTGCTATAAAATCAAGTAGTGTTGTATGTGGAAATAAAAAATGCCAAGTTAAAAACGAACTTAATATAAAATGAAAATCAGAATACCAATAATTAGATTTTAATTTTTCCTTTATTAAGTCAATATTGAAATTTAGGAATATATTGACCATTTTCCATTTGTCATTTAGGAATTCTTTTTTGATCATGTGGTCTGATATGAATAGTTTTTTTATCCGAAATTTTTGTAAAGTTATATTGATAATGATTTGTTTTTTCATTATATGATTTAATACAATTAGAACTTAATCATAAATCCTTTGTATTTTCCCAAACACTTTCAGCATTTATAATATCTTCATCACTAAATTTGTAATCAGTGATGGTTTTAAAAAGAACTTGACCATCCTTTTGATCTCATACAAAAAAGATAATAGTTAAATTAAAAATAAAATCATAAAGCTCTGAACTATAAAAATCAGGTTACTGTCACTAATTAGGCAGCTCCACATATTGCTTTATATTATTTTATTTTATTGCCTAGAATAATCATCATTGTTTTAACTAATGACTCAAAATACAAAAAAATAATGTTAATTATAACATTAGAATATAGGCTGATAATGTTTCTTAAATTTTCTTTTATAATTAATACAAATCTATGTCATATAAATAGGAGTGCTAATGAAGCAAGGAAAGAAAAAATTTGATGAAACATCACAAGGAGCTCGTGCGCGTCAAGGACAATTGTGTGGAGAAGAATTTATTGAGGAAATCCTTAAAATTTTAGGAATAACAAATATAAAGAAAAAAATTAAGAAGAAATTTGAAGCTGTTGTTGAAGGAATTAAATCAAAAATGGTGCCAGACTTTATAGTAGAACCATCTAATACTTCAAAAGATGAATTTGGAGATATAGATTTTTTATTTCTTGAATCAAAATTTAAACAAATTGCTGGTAGTGATTGAGAAAAAATTGAATCTAATTTTGGATTTCATGAATATTTTTATAATGATTTATGTGGTGCAAATAGTAAAACAATTGTTATATTATCAGGGTATTGAAAAGAATTACAAAAAAATTATCATTGCTTCTATCAATATTTTCAACAAAAATATGGTAAGAATAGTATTTTTGACTTTGGAGAATCTGTAGATGAAATTTTCAGATTTGCAAAATTAATGGATGTTAATATAACTGATGAAATGAGGGTTAAAATAGAAAAATTGTGAAAAGACTCTAAATAAAATTATCTAGAATTTCTTTTATAACACCTTCAGGTATATGGCTAGTTTCATTGGCTTCACCAATTTGTCTAGTGTTATAATCTCCAATTGTTTTTAAGACATATTCTTGCTTGATTAATTTGCCTAATGTCATGGTAGTTTTTTTTAAGGAAGAATGTCCTTTATCACCAATTTTATATCCTATATCTACATATCATCTTCTTCAATATTTAATTTCGCCATTTTCATCAATAGTTTTTTTTACATGTCTTCTATCACCTGATCCACCTTGATAAATCTTTTTGTATTCAACATTTTTTAATCATTCATCATGATATTCCTTACTAACTTCTTCTCAAGCTGTATAGTAAGTCGCAGGTCTTTTTTCTTTTTTTAAATCGATTTCAATATTAGAATAAAAACAGCCTGATTTATTTTGGGGAAAACCATAAGATCCAAAGCATGCAACATTTTGAAAACCATCTAGTTGTAAATTAATTTTTAAAAATTGAAAAATCATTGAACTATCAGGATTTTCTATATATCAATATTTTGGTTTAAAATATCTAATTAATTTTACTGAATTCGTAGCACATTTTTCACCTAATCTTTTGATAAAAAGCTGCTTATTAGCATTTAAATTTTTAGTAAAACCTGATTTTAAAAGTTCAAATTCTTTTTTTGTTCTTTCAATTAGTGGTGAATTCTTATCACCTTTAATTTTTTGTTTTCAAAAGCAAGTACCACCACCAGTCATACATAATACTTTACTAAAAGATTGACATAAAGTAGAACTAGTAATTATATCAGGTTTTTCAATAATTTTTTTGTTAATCAATTCTTCAAAAACTTGTTCGATATTATCTTGACTCAAATCTATATTTATATATTTTTGGAAATCGTATTTTAATTGTCCCCTATAACTTTTTATATGAGTATCTACAACATCAAATGTATACACTTTATATTTATTAGACAATTTATATTTTTTTATAGCTCTAGAAACTGAATTACATCCTCCACCAAAAAGATCTCATATTATAGTTTTATCTTTAGATGGCGCCATAACAGTTTCTCTCCTTAATAATAAACGTAGGTTTATTATATCATTTTAGAATATAAAATAGTTTGTACAAAAATAATATTTAATAGCAAAATTCAGTTAAGTTGCAGTATAGGAAAGGAACACTATGCTAGCAAACAA
>JAHHTI010000093.1 GCA_020024735.1 Mycoplasmataceae bacterium
ATTACTTTAAACACTGCAACTCCAATGTCAAAAGAATTTACTATTAATGGATTTAAGGAACTAGCATGAGTAGCTGATACTACAGTTGCTGGTAACAAATTAACTACTACACTTCCTTCTCAATGAATGAGTGATGATAATGTAGCTGCTACAGCATATGTAAAAGAAAACTTTAGCCAATTCTTATCAAAAGGATCTGCTGATGATATAAATACAGTAGTAGCAAAAGAACCTAATGATGAAGCAGGTACTATTAAAGTTACAATTACTTTAAACACTGCAACTCCAATGTCAAAAGAATTTACTATTAATGGATTTACCACATATAATCCTTCTTCTAGTGGTTCACCAGTAACACTTGCTGTATTTACTAAAATGCTAAACAATATTTCAAAACAAAATGAAGAATTTAATGCATTACAAAATCAAACTCAAGCAGATGGAAATAAAGTAATAGAAGCAGTTTCAACATCTACTGTTAAACTAGAAGGTAATAAATTAATTTATACACTTTATGAAAAAACAGTGTCAGATTTAGGTCCTTTCTATGGTGCAGTAATTTCTGAAGGTACTTTTGCATTCAATTTAACCCCTGGTCCTGATGGAACATATCAATTAGAAGTATCAGGTTCTAAAAAGGAAGTGTATGCTACTGATTCAAGTGGTCAAAATTTAGGAAATTTTGCCAGTGATGATATTGCTAAGCCTATTAAAGATGGAACATATCCATTAGATGAAATGCAACTTAGAAAAATATTGAATGGTTTCATAGGAGATCCTGGTTTAGATACTAATCTTGATTATCAACCTAGTAAAGAAGCTTCTACAATTATATCATTAGATCAATTCAATACTATTCAATCTAAAATTGTTGAATATAATAATAATTGGAATTCTGAACCTATGACAGAAAATAATGAATATAAAGTTTTTGCTAGAGCTTCTAATTCTTCAATTGTATTAAAAGATAATATATTAACTTATAAAATAAATCAAATAGAAAATTATGAACTTAAGATAGCAAAAGATAGTTATCAAGTAGGTCAACAATTCTCTAAAGAATTAAATATGATATATACATTTGACTTAGCAAGCAAAAAAGTAAATATTGAAGGTGGTACATACATTCTAAAAAATAGTAATGTAAATGATCCAAAAGGAGGATGAATAGATCTTGGACCTTCTGCTTGTGTACAACCTATTACCGGAGAAAAAACTATTACTAGTAATGAATTAACTAAAACTATTGATTACTTAATAGCAAATGGTTATATACCAACTCAATTTCCAAAAAAATAATATTATTTAACTTTTATATTAATTTAAAACCACTTGTTTAAACAAGTGGTTTTTTTGATCTTATCTTATTTATGATAAAATGACGCTTCTATTTACTAATCGAGTGCTTACAATGATTTAAATTTCAACATCTATTACTATTTTAATATTTATATCTGTTATACTGTTTATTATGGTAATTGAGAAAAAAACATTATTATATTTAATTTCTAAAATTGAGAGTATTAAAATCCCTTTTTACCAAAGGGAATACCAATGAACTATCAATAATTGTTTAGAGTTTTTAAATGATATTTTCACCTCAAAAACGCAAGAATATTATATTGGACAAATCATTCGTAAAAAGAATCATAAAGACGATATTATTATTGATGGTCAGCAAAGAATTACTACCTACATTTTATTGTTAAAATCATTAGAAAATATTAAATACTATCAATATAAAAATGATTTTTCTAGTATATTGCACTCATTTAATTTTGAAACCATGAATGTTGTTGATAAGGATATCTTAATTAAAATTATTAGAGGTCAAGATTTGCAACAAAATGAAAAAGCTTCTCATTATTGAGAAAATTATGAAGCTATGACCAAATGAATACAGGATACAATTACTATTTCTAATATAGATGCATTTGAACAAGCTGTCGCAAATGTTATAGTAGCTGATGTGGTAATAGATGATAAAACTGATGAGTTTGATACTTTTTCTAAAATTAACTCCACTGGAATTCCTTTAAGTTGCTATGATTTAATCAAAAATTTCTTATTTAAAGAAATTGCTGAAGCTGTTGAAAGTAAGATATTACCTTTACCTTTACATAATTATTTAGAAATCTTTCATGCTAATTTAAAATTTCTTAAAGATGATAAAGAAAAGAAAAAATTCTTTCGTTACTTTATTGCCTTTCAAACTACTGTTTTAGTTAATTCTACTGACAAAGCTATTTATGAAGGTTTTAAAAAATATTGTCAGGAAGAAACTGAAAAATTTGATAGCTATCAATATGAAGAAATTTTTTATGACATTATGGATTTTGCTGCCTTCTATCGCTATATTAAGAGTCAACTATGAACAGATGATAATACTAAAATTAAAATTCCTTTAGAAAACATTTGATCTCATGTTGATACTTATCTAGTTTTAATTATTCGTATCTTAAGTGTTAATGCTACTATTACAAAAAAGGCATTACCATATGAAATTCATTTTAATGATAATCAAGAGAAAGAAATTATTAAATGTCTTAATATTATTGAATCCTATAAAATTAGGAGATTCTTTTGTGATTACAATGATAAAAATATTACAAGATTTATGCCTAAAGTTAAAGAATGCTTATCCTATCCTATGCATGTTGTACTTTATGCACGATTGTATTACAACCCTAACCATTCAATTAAAAAACAACCAACATATAAAATGCCAACTAATCGAGAATTGTTAAGTAGTATGTTAACGAGTGATGTTTACCATAAATCAGATAAAGACTGTAAATACTTCTTATATACTATTGCTAATCGTTTAACAACAAAACAATATTTTGCTCGTAATAAAGATAATGTTCTCACTATCGAACATGTTTGACCTCAAAATGATAATAAATGAAATTTAGCAGGCTATGATGCAAATGAGGTAGAAATTAAAAAAAATACAATCGGTAATTTAACACTTACAGTTTTTAATTCCGAATATCAAAATGAAACTTATGATAAAAAAATCGAGTATATGAGAAATTTAAAAGACTCTTTTATTTTAAATAGTTACTTCTTTAATGAACACCCAAATCATTGAACTATTGAAGATATTGATAATAGAACAAAATATTTATATGAACAAACGCTAAAAATATTTGATCCTGAAAGTTTTGAGGAAGAATTCCAATGCTACTATGAACAATTAGAAAAAGATAAAATCATTAATTTAGATGAGAATTATGATGATGAGTTCATGCAAGATGAATATGTTTTAGACTGTAGTGCTAGTGATTCACATTCATCAAGCAAAGTTTCATCTGAAGATGCTATTAAAAAAGCTTATAATACCTTAAAATCATATAGAAATCGTTTTAATATTATTTGAAATGAAAAAATGATAATCGAAGGAATGAATTATTGCCTTGTTCACAAGAAAAGTACTGAATGAGTAGATGAACAAATTTTTAAATTAACCAATACTAATGGATATGGTATTTGATCTATTATGCAAATTCTAGGGATTGAAACCAAAAGAAATAGAAAGAAAATGAATCTAGAGGATTTTGAAAATTTGATTAAACAACATTTAACTGATATTCAATTGATTTGTGCAGAAGTGAAATAGTTGGTATTTGTATTAATTTTTGAAGTGCAACATCGGTTAAAGAAATTAATAAATATTTGGAAATATTCAACATTTTTTACAAAAAATAAATTTTAATTTACCAAATTTCAGATAAATTGCAGTAATTACATTTTACAAGAATTTAATATTTG
>JAHHTI010000094.1 GCA_020024735.1 Mycoplasmataceae bacterium
TATAATTAAATTGTTAGAAATTATTTTCTGTCCCAAAAACATGTCCTAGTTTAAAAGTATCCATATATTTAGCAAAATATAATTTTTTTATTTCTTCTTCATTAGAATTTGATTCATAATACATTGATTCATCTTCAACATTACAGTCTAGAAAATATAAAACTCAATTTAAGCATTTCAAAGCTTCTTGGGCTTCTTCGTTCAATTTCTTTTTGCTATATAACAATTCTAATACATCTCAAGATTGGTAAAAATTTGGATATGCCTTTTTAATTAGTTCTAAGGTTGTGTGCAATAAATCATCATTGATAATTAAGTAACAATATAGATAGTAATTTTTATTCTTTGTGTTCTTTTGGTGGTATGTTCTTACATAATCATTAATGTCTTCTTCATTAAAATCTTCAATCCCATAGATACTTTCATCTTCACCATTTTCATTTAAATCTTCAAATTCCTTTTTATGTTTAGCTCTATAAGTATCGATTGCATATCTAATTTGTGCGGCATAAAACATTTGAAATATACAAAACACAAACTCTTCTAATAGATATTCATCAATTTCTAAAAGTTCCTTTGAATTTGACAAGACATCAATATAATTATTGTCTTTAGTAGAAGACACACTAAAGAATAAAACAGCAAGATAACAAACAATCAATTTAGATGTGTTATCCATCTTATTGTTTTTCTTTTCAATTAAAAAATCATAGAAGTCATCGTAATCATAGGCTAATTTAATTTCTTCATCTAATTGATATTCTTTAAATAATTGCTTGTAGTCCATCTTTTCCATTCCCTAATTTATTAATAAATTAATTATAAATGAAATAGCTTGATTATAAGAGTAAATTACTGGGGAAATCCGTTAGCAGAAATTAGGAATGGATTAGTATAAGTTTAAACATAAATATTATCAATAAAAAGAGGTTTTAAAAACCTGATTTTATTATTTAATTACTGCTTTGCTTTTTTTGTTAGGCGATTCACTTCTTGGATTTCTCTAATATGATCAGACTTATCTTTCTTAATATTCATTAATAAAGAATAACGAGCAACAGGTTAATGAGGGAGGGTACAAGGGAAGGAATCAAAGAAGCTAGAAATGCTACCATATGAATCCTTTTAGCAGCCTTATATTATAAGAAGTAAGAAAAACACTTATGAACTACCAAAATAATATATTTTTTAATGATTCATTGAAATTTTGTTAATTTTTTACATTTTTTTAATGATTCATTGAAATTTTTTCTATTTTTTGTATAATTTTTACATTGAGGCGTATCAAATGAAACTAAATATCCCACCAGAATGTCAAACTATAGAATATAAAAGTAATATCGACGTTGAAACATTAAAGAAAGAAATTGCAGCTATCTCTAATTCTATCCATAATAGTGAAGCATCAAATAATAAATGTTCCATCTATTTATTTATTACAGATAAAGGAGAAACTATCCCTGATTATTCTATCAAGAATGAAGACTATGATAAATTAGTTGAATTAGAAAATTGAATGAAAACGGAGGATATCAAATATTCCATTCATGAAGAAGGCGATTCGAACAAATATCTTGTGATCGATTTTTTTGCTAAACTTGGAGCAATTATTATTTTAAATGAAGACAAAATCTATACAAGAATCTGTAGTACTACTACATTGACAGATATCCATACAGCTAGAGCATTATATACATCTAAGGACATTGTTTTACCTTTAAAGACTAGTACTAAATATAATATTATCAACTTTCAAGAATTGGAAAATCAAGTGTTAGAATTTTTGCATATCAATTTAACTATTGATTGAATGTTTTCTCATCAATTAGTAGATGATACTAAATCTAAATACTTGACTTCTTATGGTCTTTGACTAAGTGATTTATCTAATAGAAAAATAATTATCAATAATAACGAATATACTGGTTCAGTTTTTAAGTTATACCAAATATTCGTTGATACCATTCAACCTTGATTAAATAAAGAACCCATTGTTGATAAAATCCATTCCACAAGAAACAGGAACAAGAATATAGTTTCTGCGACAGTATTAAGAGAAATCTTCTTTAATGCCATTGTTCATTCCACTATTTGTAACGAACATTATTGTATTATTGAATATGATAATAATAAGATAACTTTCAAGAATAGTCATATTTATAATAAGAGGGTCATGAATGCTTTTCACTCTAATCAAGTTCCACCAACTGTTCCTAACAATCAAATATGATTTGATGCCATTAGAAATCTAAAATTAGTTGAAGGTAGCAACTATGGAATGAATGAAATAAAAAAAGAGGCGTTGGAAAAGTCATATATGGTTGCTATTAAATATGATTCGAGTCAATTTGAATTAAATGTTATTACTGGAGAAGAAGATAAAACTTCTCTTAGAAAGAAGAAAGGAAAATATATTATATGAGAAAAATAGAATTTACCCCGACAGCAATGCCTTTGAACAACTTCATTGCAATGAATAATAGAAAATTATATGTATTAAACCCGGCATATCAAAGAAAATTTGTTTGAAAGAAACAGTTACAAGAGGATTTATTATTATCTGTCTTTGCTGGTTTACCTATTGGTACAGTCATCATTTATGATGATGGAAATAAAAAACAAATTGTTGATGGACTACAAAGAATTAGTACCTTACAAAAATTCTATAATAATGAATTTTCTTTATCTCCAACTGTGTCCAAAAAAATTGTTAGCTTCTTTATAGATGAACTATCGGTATCAACCGATCCAATAGATAGAAAACTATATAAAGCTTTTAACAACGATCGCTTTATGTATTTAAATTATGATAAGTTACCTAGTATTATGAAGGAACACTATCAAAGTTATTTGATGTCGATCGTAGAAATTAGATACGCAACTTCTGAAACCATCTATAATTATTTTAGATTGGTACAAAACTCAGAAAAGCTCAAAAGCGGACAAATAATTAAAGCTATTCCTGATAATAAAGTTACTAGTATCTTTAATGTAGATGAATATGAAAAATTAGCAATTTCTCTAAATATAGACAATAAGAGGGAAGATCTATTGAAATTTATGGTGCAATTCCATGCACTATATGAAGGAAAACTTCCTTTAGGAGCTTCTGATAAATTAATTGAAAGTTATGCGACTAAAAACCCGGATATCCTTCCAGCTTTTGAAAATAGAATGAGAATCTTTTATGATAAGTTACAACAATATGAAGGAGTTGTTATTGATACTAAATTAAACAAAAGTGTCTTAAAGATTATCTTCTTGTTTGTTTTATATACTGATGAATGAAAAGAAGTACCAATTGATCAATTTATCAAAGCAATTAATCATCTATATGATAAAAACAAGTTCATTTTTAATACCAAGAATGAAGAAAAGATAAATCCACTAATTGAAAGTCTTCTTAATTTAACTAGATCTAATCATTACAACGATGAAATTAAACAAATTATATCTAATTTAGATGTTAGTGAAATCCTTAAATAATAGAGACCAAAATAATAATTATTATAGACTTGGAA
>JAHHTI010000095.1 GCA_020024735.1 Mycoplasmataceae bacterium
GCATTATTGTAAAGGATGTTATAGTTTAAAATTCCTTCATCATTAATACACATATCTGCTAATTCTAAAACTTCTTTGTTGTATAGTAAATCAAAACCAGAAGTGTTATCTGCTCCAATATCAAATAAATCTTCAATGGTGTTGTGAGCTTGTAAGAATTCACTTGGAGTTTGGGGATTATTAGCAATTTCTTCACCATTAAATTTCTTTCTTTCAAGAATAGCTGATAATAATTGGTCATCATTAACATTGGTTCTTAAAATAAAGGTTTTATAAACATTAGTACTTGCTTCTCCTTTTTTACTAGGCATAGTCTTACATACAGTATAGTGGAATAAAGAATGGGCATCATCATAGTAACTAACAGAAGTATATACACCAGGGTTAGCCACTACATTTTCCCCATCATTACCAGTGGTTAGATAAGGTTTTAAAATTTGCGGTTGGTTAATATAGTAAGAAGGAACAGCTTTTTGAAAGGAAACATAAGGGTTATCATTAGGTAAAACTAAATCTAAATTATCTCAATGGTGGGCTTTATCTAAGAATCCTGATAATGGTAAACATACATCACTATATTTACTTTTAAAGGAAATTCTTAAATCAGCAGTTCCTTGTTCATCATTAATGTTTTCTAAAGATACATTATTAATTAAATAGTAGTCAAAATCAAGAGGAGTGGTTAAATTAAACCCAATACTTCTAAAATAAGTTTCATCATAGCAACTAGCAGTTGGTAAAAAGTACTCAGATGGTAAGAAATTTTCCATATTAATTAATCCTTTAGCTCCATCTAAAGTGGATACTAAATTTTCTGCATACATCTTCTTAGAACTTTTAGCAGCTGTGACACTGTAATAAACAGCTCCTGCAGCCACTGCTGATCCAGCTAGCATTAATACTGCTAAGGAACTAGCAAAGATAATTTTTCTTGATTTTTTCATAATAACACCTCGTTTGTATAGAAAAAAATTTTTCACTTTTATTGTAGCGCGTCGATTTTATTTTTTCGCGTGATTTTTTCGTGTATTCGTTTTTTTCGTACGATATTTTAAGGTGTTTTTATGAACTTACAAAAGATAATTCTGCTACTTTATTACATTATATGTAATAAAAAAATACTCCTACAAGGTATATTATCCTTATAAGAGTATTCAATTTTTTTATTAATAATTAACTATATAAATTAAGCTACATTATGTCTTCTTCACCATCTTTTAGACGATATAAGAACGGACTTAGGAACATTCCAATAATTCTTGAAAATTCAGTTTCGATATAATTTAAATCAGGATTTAAATCACCAATTAAAGCATGTTCACGTGGTTCTCCATAAAATTCAGCATGCTTAAAGAATTGTTTAGTTACTTGATTTGCAAAAGTTGCAGTTGTACGTGGCATTCCTCATGTTTTAATCTTAAAGTTAACTAATCCATCCTGTGAGTCATTAATAAACACTTTATGAGGTTCATAGATGTCATCACCAAATAAGAAATCATCAAATTTTAAGAAGTAAAATCAAGTAACAGGATATTCAGGAGCTACATTAATCATTGTATATGGTACGTTTTGCTTACTACCAGCAATATGATCACTTACAGTTAATACATGGTGTTGTGCATCAGTTTTATTTAATTCAAAGAATTTTTGTAAATCAATTGTTGACTTTAGAACAGATCCTGGAAATTTTTTTATCATTTCTTGTGTTTGTGGAATATGATTTACAGTATCGTTAGTAATCTCAATTTTTGGATGACAATTCTTATCAAGAGTAATACTTCAATCTTCATTAACTTTAAATTTAAGGTCACCAACAACATTTGCAATAATCTGAGATTCTTTAGTAATATCTTGGAATTTGACATTAGGTTTTTGAGTTAAATTACCCTTATCATCACCACTTACAATAGTGTAACCAAGATAGAAGAATCTCATTAAATATCTAAATTGTTCAGTTGAAACTAAATATCAATTAAAATCATGGGTTTGTGGCATAAATGGGTATCATTGAAGATGAATATGACGATTAGTAATTTCACCAGCATCCAACATTTTCTTTATTTCATCAGGAGATTTAGTCATATCACTAATTTTATATTTATCATATCTTAGGAAGTTAGCAAATAAATCAAGAAGATCTCGGTCCTTAAGTTTGTCATAATTAGCTAAAATTTGTAATCATCCCCGAGGAATAGCAGGAGATATTCCTTGTGCTTCAAAAGCCATCTTAAATGCCCACTTCATTTCATTATTTTCAGCCAACATTGTCATTGATTCTCCTTTCAATGTTTGCATTAAATATTCATGTCTTTCTTCATCAGTTGGCACAGATGTACCATTTTTTCATCGTGGAAGAACGTTACCAATATAGATATCACAAACAGACTTGACTGTTTTTCAATTTTTTTGTGCTTCCGACACTGCATTGTTAATCACATTACTATGAATCAATTGATCATCAACATTACGATAGCTTTTTAAAATAAATTGTCTAATTTCTGCATCATTAGTAAATGTACGGTCTAAATTTTCAACTTTTTTAGCATATGCACCACTTAAGATTTCTTGAGTAGATGGAGTTAGTAAATCCTGTAATGATTGCATAATTCCAATTGAATCAGCGAACATTGCACTAAATTCATTCATTATATTTTGCATTTGTAATGATAATGGCATTCTATAAACATCTAAAATAGTGTCATCAACTTGATCATTAGGAACATCTTTATTATTTAAAACAGTGATAATCAGTGATTCAAGTTCACTAGATCGTGTTCCAACTAATGAAAGAAGATAATCAAATCAACTAGAAACAATTCTAATATTTTCACGTCCTATTTCAGTATTAATATTGAAGAAAGCATCAATGGTTCGATTTTTTGGATCAGTTTGATCAATCAAGTTTTCAAATAATTTAATACAATCATCACGTGCACCAAAACCCCTTGGAGAATTAGGATCAGCAGCAATATTCCCTTTAAAACTTTGTGCTATTGCATTCATTACTAATTCTTTAGCTTTTTCTGGAGTAATACCACTATTAGGATCAACTGCAGAAGTATCAGCAAAAATTTTTCCATTATAGTAGTTTACATAATAACTTGTCTTTAATTTAGCTGAATATTCCCTTAGAATTTTAGGTGTTTGTCATTGCACAATTTGGACAATATCATAACATGCACAAGCAATCATTACCAAAAGTCCAATAACACCTAATACTTTACCTAATTTACTCATTTTTGCCATATTCTTAGCAGGACCAATGTTACTAATTTTATCAGGATTTATTACACCTTTTTTTGCAAAATCAGGATCAAATTTTGATAACACAAATGGATTAGCATCTTGACCTTTAATAGAACGCATTTGTGCAAAACCATTAGCAGGAGTGTATTTTGATGGATTTTTCAA
>JAHHTI010000096.1 GCA_020024735.1 Mycoplasmataceae bacterium
ATACAAATAAAATCATGTCTGATTTAGGTTTAAATTACTCTAGCGAATTTTCTAGTAAATATCAAAAATTTGTTAATCAAATTAGGTTTTTTATTAATAATTCAAATATTTATGACAAAGATAAAAAAAGAGAATTATTAAACAAATTATCTAATAAAAAAGAACAATTAAAAATTATTAAGCAAGCAATAAATTGATATGTGATTAATGCGCCAATAAAAGTTAGATTTAATGATTTTACTTTTAATGACTTATCATCATTAAAAAATGATTGATTATTAAATAAGTTATGTGATTTTTATGGAGTCAACATAAATTCATTATTTTCTAGGGAGCAAATATTAGTTGTAGGTGAACCGACAAAGGAATATAAAATAGTGTTAAACAAGAAAAGGTATGGTTCTAATTTTTCTTATGATAATTTTTTAGGTAATAAAAAAATCATTAAAAATAAGGATAATACATATTCTATTGTTGATAAAAATGTACCAGATTCAAACTTGTATGTTACTTTTAGAATTCCTAATAAAATTTTTTATGAAATGATAAATTATAATAGTACAAAACCATTGATTCAAATTCCTGATTCATGAAAAGAGAATGATTATAATCCTTTTGGAGCAGAAAATAGTGCTTTAGGGAATCCTTATTATACAATTATGAGAACTTATGCTTTAAATGGTGCTTTTAATTATGAGAACGGAAAATATATTGGTGGTAACAATAAAAAATATAATGTGATGAATAAAAAGAACATTTTAAATATACTAGTTGTTAGTGCAAGTCCGATTGCAATAGTTGTTTTAGTTGTCACACTTTTAATTATCCATATGTTCATATTAAAGAAAATAAAAGGAGTTAAGAAATAAATTAGTATTTGTTGACATAGTATTAACGCAATTAAAAGTTTTAAATTTATTTTATTCAATGTTTTTTTAGACATGAAGTTTGTTAAGTTTTTTATTTTGCTATCAAATGATTTTACTTTCTTACCTATATTCCCTTTAAAAATAAGTAAAATGTGAGAAAAATATTAAAATGGAAGAATTTTGTTAAGGAAAAAAATAGCATGCTCATATTTAAATACGTTAAAAAGGATTATGAAGGTATCATCAACAAAAATTATTTTTCATTGAAATTAACATATGACATAACCAGTATGAGGAATAAAGTTATATACTCTTTATATATTAAAGACTGAAAAAATTTCTCAAAATCTTAAAGCCAAGATTCATACATAAAAATAGTACATTAAATAGCTTGAAGCTACGATATCCGAACTACTAGGATTAATATCAGAACACTTAACTGTTAACCAGTGAAAAGAATTATTTTATCTCCATCAAAACAATTACGATTCATTTCTAATTGAATTAAGGAAATACAAAGGAATTGATTTATAAGGAATCCTAATAGACGTTTTATGTAAAATTATAGGTTTGCTTGAAATCAACATAGTCAAGTGATTAAATGGTAGTTCTTAGAAACCAATTATTTCTTTTCTTTTAACGCAATAAATAATTCATCTAAGTCGTCTTTATTTGGACCAGCTGGAGAAGCTAACATTAAGTCATTACCAGTTGAGTTTTTAGGGAAAGCAATAACATCTTTGATAGAAGGTGAATTAGTTAATAACATCATTAATCGATCAACACCAATTGCTAGTCCTCCATGAATTGGTACACCATATTTAAATGCATCTAATAAGAATCCGAATTTAGTATTAATTTCTTCTTCTCCTAATTTTAATGCTTTAAACATTCTCATTTGAATGTCGTGATTGTGGATTCTAATACTTCCTCCACCTAATTCATAACCATTTAAAACAATATCATATGCTCTAGCCATAGCATCTTTTTGATTAGTATCAAAGTCTTTTAAACAATCATTAGTTGGAGAAGTGAATGGGTGATGTGCTGAAACATATCTTTGTCCTTCTTCATCGTATTCAAATAATGGTCAATCTACTACTCATAAGAATTTGTAGTCATTAGGTTGAATTAGATGAAATAATTTCCCTGCTTCTACTCTAGTAGCTCCTAATGCTTTATTGGCTGTTTCTAATTCATCTGCTACAAACAATAATGAACCATTAGTAGTTTGATTATCTTTTAAAATCTTTTCAATAATATCTTTTTCAATTACTTTTGCTATTGAACCTTCCATTGTTCCATTGTTCATTGCAATTCAAGCTAATCCTTTAGCTCCATTATCTTTAGCAAATTTTTCTAAAGCAGTAATTTGTTTTTTATCAACAATAATATCTGGTAAACAAATGTATTTGATTACTTTATTTTCTTCAATAGTTTTCTTAAAGATTTGGAATGAAGTATTTTTAAAATATTCATTAGCTAATTGTAATTTACAATCAAATCTTAAATCTGGTTTGTCTGAACCATAATTATTCATTGCATCAACATATTTCATTCTCATAAATGGAGTTTTTAATTCAATTTGCATATGTTTTTTAAAGATTAATTTTAAGATTTCTTCTACTGTATCTTGAATCATTTGTTCATTGCAGAAAGAGAATTCCATATCAAGTTGAGTAAATTCTGGTTGTCTATCAGATCTTAAAGGTTCATCTCTAAAACATTTAGCAATTTGGAAGTATTTATCAAATCCTGCAACCATTAAAATTTGCTTAAAAGTTTGTGGTGATTGAGGTAGAGCAAAGAAAGAACCAATCTTATTTCTAGTTGGTACTAAATAGTCTTTTGCACCTTCAGGAGTTGGTTTACAAAGAATAGGAGTTTCTATTTCATTGAAACCATTTTCTACTAAATAATTTCTAATAGTATTAATTACTTGTCCTCTAAATAAAATTTTTTCTTTAACTTCAGGTCTTCTTAAATCTAAATAACGATATTTTAAACGGATTTCTTCGCTTACTTGTTCACCTTCTTCTAAAACAAAAGGAAGATTATCAGCCCTAGAAATAACTTCTAAAGCAGTTGGTTTAATTTCATAAGCACCAGTTTTTAATTCATGATTAATATTTTTTCTTTCACAAACTAGACCATTAACTTTTATTACAGATTCTTTAGATAGTGATTTAAATTGTTCAAATAGTGTTTCCCCTTCGGATAAAACAATTTGTACAATTCCAGTTAAGTCATACATATCGATAAATAGTAGATTACCTAACTTACGGATTTTTTTAACTCATCCATACAATTCGATTTCTTGATTAAGATTTTGATGTGAAACTTCACCACAGTAAACACGCATACAATTAATTATATAACTATAATTAAATTAATGAAAAATTGTTAAAGTGACTATCTTTTTAGACCACCTCCGTTTGATTATAACTCATTAATA
>JAHHTI010000097.1 GCA_020024735.1 Mycoplasmataceae bacterium
TGTGAATTTATAGTTTATAAAGACGCAATTAGTTTTATAATATAGTTACTATGGAAAATAATATTATTTTTAAAAGAAAAATATATCAAAAATTACTAGAATGAAAAGTTCGTAACACTAATAGTCGAAAAAATGCTTTAATTGTAAAAGGTGCTAGACAAGTAGGAAAGACAACTATTGTTTTAGAATTTGCTAAGAAAGAATATGAAAACTATGTTTATATTAACTTTATGAATGAAACACGATATAAAGAGTGTTTTGCTAAAGACTTAGATGTTGAACTAATTATTAGTGAACTAAAATTTAAGAATCAAGATTTTAAGTTTGTTCCTGGAAAGACTTTAATTATCTTTGATGAAATCCAAGAATGTGCTAATGCTAGATCTTCCTTGAAGCCATTTTGTTTAGATGGAAGATATGATGTGATTGGGACTGGTTCATTATTAGGAGTAGTTGGTTATAATGATAGAACAGGAGCTAGTATTCCAGTAGGATTTGAAGAACACCTTACTTTAGGATCACTTGATTTTGAAGAATTCTTATTAGCTGAAGGATATAAGGAAGACCATTTTCAATATCTTTATGATAAATTGTATTCACTCACACCAATTAGCGAAGCAATTCATCAACAAATGTGCAAATTGTATAAATGGTACTTATTAGTTGGTGGAATGCCAGAAGTGGTGATGACATATTTAAACACTAAGGATATTCGTGAAATTAGAAGAGTACAAAAGAAAATTGTTGATGCCTACAAAAGTGATTTTGGTAAATACCTTAATGTTAATGAAAAAACTTCTATTAGTAAATGGGATCGAGCAAGATTAGGAATGCTTTATGAATCTATTCCTCAACAATTAGCTAGAAATCAAAATATTGAAAATAGTCAATCTACTAAATTTAAGTTTGGTGATGTTAAATCTGGCGGACGATATCGAGACTTTTATTTAAGTTTACAATGATTAAAGGATGCTGGTTTAATTAATATTAGTCATAATTTAACACAAATAGCAAGCCCATTAAATGTTCATATTATGGATAACAGTTTAAGAATCTATATGAATGATACAGGCTTATTTATGTCTCATTTAGAAGATAATATTATTGAAAGTATTCATTGTAATCATATTGGAACATATAAAGGTTATATCTATGAAAATTTAATTAGTGATCAATTAGTTAAGAATGGAATGAAACTTTATTTTTATGATGAATATCGAGAATCAGAAATAGATTTTGTTGTTTCAACATGGGAAGGGATTTTATTAATTGATGTCAAAGCTAATAGTGGTTCTACTACTTCCTTAAGAAAAGAACTAAAGAAAAACAATGATTTAAAAGGAATAAAACTTTCCAATAATAATATTGGATTAGATAATAATTTATTGACTATGCCTAGTTATTTAGCTTATTTAGTTGATGAAAACTTTAAGTTTCCTGGGAATAAGTAATTTCTATTTATTTGTCTTCATATTCTTGTAATAGAATTTTTTAACATCAACTCCATTTTTATTAAATAATTGATTAACTATTTTTATTTCATTTTCTGTTAATGGATTTTTGCCATCTCATTCATATCAAAAACGAACAATGTCAACTTTTCCAGAAGAATATTCATCCTTTATTTTTTTAATATATTCTTCTTTTGATTTTTTGATATTGTTTTTGTATTCTAAAAACTTTTTTCTAGGAGTAAAACTAGGGGTTTTAGGATTTTCTTCTTTATCATATTCATAGCACTTAGTTAAACACTCTATAAATGATTTAGTTATGTTGTTTAATTCAACTCCAACATATTCTCCATCCTTAAATTTAATTAAAAAATTTGGTTTATCAAAAAATCTAATAAACTCTATATCTTGCATTGTTTTATTTCTATCTTGTAAAAAGACATTCAATATATTAAAGAAATGATAAAGCTCATGAGCATTTGCTCTTATCGGTTTTTTCATTTCTGTAAAAGAGTTTTTATCAAATGAGTAAAGTAAATCTTGGTACTTACTTAGATTGCCTTTAAGGAATCAATTAATTGCATATAATTGATACAATTTATTCCTATTTTTATTAGAATGAAAAATGTATCAGCTTTGATTTTCAAAAAAATCATCAAATTCCTTTGTAGTAGGAAGTTCTAAAAAATTAGATTCGTAAAAATTGATATTCAATTTACTATTTATATTTACTCTTATAAATTCAGGAACAAAAACATCAATGTTTTCTCTCTTTAGTTTTTTCATATTTATTTGATTATTGATAACTGAAATATATTTATTCTTTGTATCTTCATCCAAAAATTCTGTAAGCAAAATTATTTCTTCATTTTTTTCTTTATCAATTTTATTTTCTTCATTTATAAGTAGAGATCAGTTATGGCATACTCTATTTCTCAAGTCAACAATTCTTACCAGTTTTGCTCTTTTAATTTCATCAACTAGATTGTTATTGTATAAGTCATCAATTAAAGTTCTAAAATTTTTAGTTTTATCTCTCTTGTAAACTAAATCACGTTTTTTATTATCCAAGTGATTATATAAAACAGCTCTAAGCTTTTCTTCAATTAATGCAATAAACTCAAATAAAGCATTTCTTAAAGACTTGTCATATCTATGTATAGAGTTAATAGAAACAAATGAAGGTTTTTCTACGTTCTCTTCATTGATAATTAAATCTCTTATTTGAATATATGGATAAATTCCCTTCAACATTATTCTTTCAGTAATTAATTTAGTATGTTTCTTACCATCGGAGAGTGAATCAATAAAATCATCAATTTCTGTATTGAAACCTTTTATCTTATTACTAGAAGCCATCTTTTAATATCTTTCTTAAGATTGAAATACTTCTTATATTCTCTGCGTTTCTTTTTCTTAGACAAATATTCTTTTGTTTTAAATATTCATTACGAAAACTATTTCATAATGATTTGTTTTTATCATTTCTTATATTTGCAATATCTTCTTCAATGTCATAAACATCTTCTGCATCTTTATTTCAGAGATATCTATCAGTATTTTTATCTAAAACTAAAATCATTTGTTTATTAGGAGATATATCGTAGCTCAT
>JAHHTI010000098.1 GCA_020024735.1 Mycoplasmataceae bacterium
CCTTTACGGTTAGCATTCTTTTTTAATTGATTAATAGTTTCTTCAGAAATTAAAGTTCTTCCATAAAAAGTTTCAATTTGATTACGACGATAAATATTTAAAGGATTGTATAGCATTTGTAAGAATAAGACTAAGAAACAAATGGCAGCAAATGTTCATACCACAATATAAGCATCATTATTAGTACTTAATGTATTAAAGGATGTACCGTTGTATTGTAAATAATGAATAATTAAATCACCAAAAGTAGAAGCTCTTCCCCCGTGATCAAAGACATTAATAAAGTACGTAACAATGAATGTTAATAGAATGAGCATTCCTGATACCATATATAAAGCAGCTGCTCCTCAATTTAAATAGTAGTTAGAAGTAATTAATTGTTTATAAACACGGTTAATGGAAGCTAAATTAGTTTCTTTGTCTATCTTATAACCATATGTTTTTAATTCTTTATACATCCCTCTCACTTTAATAGAAGCATAGATAAAATATGTAATAGCACCAATCCCAAATAAGGTATTTGGTAAATATAGTCAAGTAGAATACCCTAATCCAAAGATAGCTCAAGAGGTTAAACTAAAACAAACAATGGTGGCTAAGACTAAAAAGATACCTAAAAATCAACAGATTTTAGCATGACGATATTCAAAACGATAAAATTGGGCTACTTGGGATAAATTTTCTTTATGTAATAAGCGGGCTGCTTTTTTAGTAGCTTTACGACTCTTAGTGGATTCTTCTACTTCATTAACAGGTTCTTCAATACTATTAATAATTGTTTTTTCTTTTACTTCTGGTTGGTAACTAGGGTCAATAAAAGCTAATTCTTCTTCAATCTTTTCATCATCAAAATAAATCCGGGTAAATTGTTGATCATTTTTAATATCTTGTTCTTCTTCAATATTGACATAATATTGGTTTTCTTCTTGAAGAGCTAGCATTTCTTCAAAGTTATTTTGAATTTCATCTTCACTAAGAGGATTTTGTAGGTTAATTTCATCAAAACCTTCAACATTCAAGACGCTATCAGTTATTTCATCAATAGGAGTTAAAGTGATTTCATCTTCTAATACTAAATCTTGTTCTTCAATAACAACGGGTGCTGGTTTAGCAGGAATTGGTGGTGGAGGTGGTGGAGTTGATAATTTTGGTGCAATTGGTTCTAAATTAACAGCTTCATCAATTTTTTGGTGGACAAATGCCGTTGCTTCTTTTTTTTCCTCATTAAGCAGACTATCAATGGAAAGAGCTTTGGTGGCAATGATTTCACTATCTTCGTTGTTGATAAAACTAACGGTGTGGTCAAACTCTGTGATAGCATCCGGAATTTTTAATAAATCGTCAATATTAAAGGTATCATTTCTTGCCATAAGTATTTATATTAGAAAAGATTTCTCATATAATTGCAACTATTCCCCTTCCCATTATTTAATAGATAAATAATAATTTTTTTAGCACCACTCCTTTTCTCGTGTATGTACTTAATAATAAAGGGTAAATATGACTAAAAAGGACTCGCTAGCTCTAAAATTACCCCAAATAATGTCAAAAAATGATTAAAAAGAAGTATTTTATTCATATTTTTATGTCTTATACAAAACAATGTAGTAATATTTATTATGTGGAAAGGAGTCTTTTATTTATGGATAATAAGGACGCAATTGCAAACGAACAAACGTTTGCAGCAGCACCTACAAGCAAAAAGATTAGTTTCTTCTCAGCAATGTTGATTGTAATGGGATCATCAATTGGAGCAGGGATTTTCTTTAAGGCCAAAGGTGTTCTTGAAAATTCGCAAGGTAACTTAATCTTCGCAATTTTCGCTTGATTGCTTGCAGCTTTTGCAGTAATCGCTATGGCGCTTGCATTATTGGAAGTAGCAAGTGCTAGAAATGACAACCTTTCTTTGATTGGTTGAACAAAAACATTCAATAGTAGAACCATTTATAAAGCATCAAAAAACTTTATGTTTTATATTTATTTACCATTGACTTACTTCTTTATGCCATTCTATGTAATTATGTCATTACAAGATGCATTAGTTGCTTTTGGAGCAAACAATTATATTATTGCTCCTACTAATGGTAGTGGTGTTGATTGAATTGTTTGAACTCTTATTGCTTTAGCTATTTCAGCATATTTTATTTTTGTTTCTGGAATTTCATCAAAAGCTGGAAACATTATGAATAAAGTTATTATGAGTATTAAATTTATTCCATTAATTATGGTTCCAGTTTTAGCATTCGTTGTTGTTGGAATGTCAAATAGTGTTAATATCCAAACTGGTTTAAACCCTGCTGGAACTGACATTGTTATTAACAGTATTCCTACTGGTGACAAAATTCCTGGTTCTGAAGTTAATACCACACATCAAGATTTTGGATTCATTTCTCCATTTATCGGTATTTTTATGGCTATTGGTGGTATCTTCTTTGCATATGATGGTTTCTATGCAACTGCTGGTATTCAATCAGAAATGAAAGAACCAAAGAAAACTCCTATTGCTATTTTATTTGGTTTAGGAGCTACTACAGTTATTTACTTAATAATCGCTATTTCAATGTCATTAATGGGTAACGGTGGTCTTGGAGGATTTGGTAATTATAGATTCTTTAATTCAGACGGTACTCGTGTTATGGTTGGAAATATCGAATTAATGAATTTCTTATCTGGTCTTATTAATTTAACTATTGCTATTGGGGTATTAGGTATTATTAATGGTTTTGCTATGTGAGCTCCACGTTTCACAGAAGATTTAATTAAAGAACATGAATTACCATATTCTGAAAAAGTAAT